>CAIMVD010000319.1 GCA_903844815.1 uncultured Bacteroidota bacterium
AAAGTCTCTGGACTACTTCTCCCATTGAAACAATCCTTAACAAGGACATGCCTTTAAAGCCATCAGGACTGATTGGGCCGCTAAAATTGATGTCATTTAAAAAACAATTCAACGTCGTGGATAGTAAATAATCATTAACTCTTTTACTACTTAACATTTAATGTAAAACTTACTCCGACAACTAAAGCATCAACACTGGTAGCCAAAGCCATCCAAATGAGTATTGACACACAGAGGATTGAAAGTGCTTTTTTCATTGTCATTCTTAAATCTTTCATAAACCATTTTTACACCAAGTAAAGCTAATAACCCAAAAGCAATCCAGTGATCATAATTATTGATCAACTGTTCAACCTGTTGGCCAGGAAGCCACCCCATGAAAGGCATAAGCGCCTGAAAAAAGGAGAGCATAATAGCAATTCTTATTGCTTGCCAGAACCTTATTGTAGTTACAGTAATTCCGGCAGATACTGAAACAGCAAACGTGTCAAAAGACAGACCTATGGCGATCAATAAAACTGTTATAAAATCCATGGTGAATTTTTAGCTTAATTTAAAAACGAAAAAAGCTCTCTGCGGTAACCGTTACCACGAAGAGCAAATCAACAAAACCTGATAAAACAATTAACCAAATTGAATAAACCTATTTTCTTTTCGTATGTAATGCAATAACATATTTTTCAATACCAATTAATGGAAATATTACGAAACCAGAAGCAACAGAAATCAGAATATCACGAAAATCCAATGACGTTGTACCGAATACCCTCTGCATAAATGGAGTATAAATTAATAATGTCTGTAGGATCAGAATAGCTCCTATTCCTATAATAATTGTGTAATTACTGAAAAAACCAATCCTGAATACTGAATCTTTCAACGACCGGCAATTTATCATGTAAAAAATTTGAAACATTATTACAAATGTAACCGCAATAGTCTGAGCTTTTTGGAGTGCCTTAAGATCAGAAATGCCACTGGATAGTGCCCTTGAATATTCCCAGTTGAAAAGTAAAATTGTTCCTGCTGTCATTATTATCGAAACGAAGACAACACGAAAAGTAACAAACTTATTAAAGAGTGGCTCATTGGGCTTCCTTGGTGGTCTTCGCATTGCGTTTGGTTCTTTGACTTCAAAAGCCAATGGAATGGCCAGGGCTATTGCAGCAACAAGATTAATCCAAAGCAACTGGGTTGGAAGCATTGGTAATAAAAGTTCCTGGGTTATTGGATTAAAGGGGAAAAACATTATCCCGTAAATTAGAATAAGTGCCAGACCAAGATTTGTAGGCAGTAAAAAAGCCAGCGATTTTATAAGATTATCATATACCCGCCTGCCTTCCTCAACTGCGGCACCTATACTTGAAAAATTATCATCTGCAAGAACAATATCAGCTGCTTCTTTTGATACAGATGTGCCAGTGATACCCATAGCTATACCAATGTTTGATTGTTTGAGGGATGGAGCATCATTCACACCATCCCCGGTCATGGCAACAATCTGAAAATTTTTCTGTAAAGCTTTAACCAGGCTAAGCTTGTGTTCGGGAGCAACACGTGCAAAAATATTTATGTTGCTTACAGTTTTAGTAAGTGTTTCTTCATCCATTGTTGCAAGTTCAACACCTGTAACAACTTCTCCGGTTGCAGACAACCCTAAATCGATACCAATTGAACTGGCTGTTGCCCGGTGATCACCTGTAATCATTTTTACAACAATTCCTGCATTATGACATGCTTTTATCGCCTCAATAGCTTCAGTGCGTGGAGGATCTATCATACCGATAAGACCAACAAACTGAAATCCCTCAAGTACATCGTTTGTTTCAAGTTCCCTATTATTGTACTTACTCCAATCTTTTTGAGCAACTGCCAAGACCCTCATTCCTTTGGACCCCAAGCGTTCAATCTGAGAGATAATTTGCTGGTAATCTATAGCATACCCTCCAAGATGCTCAATGCATCTTTTCAGTATAACCTCAGGTGCACCCTTAATAATGACCTGACTATTTTGATTACCATTGAGGGTAGCCATATATTGAAGGTCAGAATCAAAAGGAATAACATCTATTCTTGGACTTAAGGACCGTACCTCATTGGCTTCAATATTAGCCTTTGCTGCAGCAACAATTAGTGCAACCTCTGTAGGATCGCCCGTAAAACCATAACCGATTCCTTCTTTTTTAATATTTGCATCGCTACATAAAACGGCATTTTTCAACAGAGATCTGACATCGTCAGGTAACACTGTCAATTCTTGTCCATTTAGTAAGAATACTCCTGCTGGATTGTATCCTACCCCAGTTACATTGTAAGAATTCTTAATAGTCCATACCTCCCTTACAGTCATTTCGTTTCGTGTAAGTGTTCCTGTCTTGTCGGTGCAAATTACAGTTGTGCTCCCCAAGGTTTCTACGGCCGGAAGTTTACGAACGATAGCCTTCCGTTTAGCCATACGCTGAACCCCAATAGCAAGAGCTATTGTTACTACTGCGGGAAGACCTTCAGGGATTGCTCCCACAGCAAGGGCAATGGCAAATATTAAACTATCTTTAAGTGCCATATCCAGCAAGATCCCTTGTCCAGTTGCACGGATTGTCCCAATTATCATAATTAAGACTGTAATAATAACCACCCCTATTGTTAAATACTTGCCGACAGTTGCAAGCTTTTTTGTAAGAGGAGTATCTAAATCTGTTGCTTCACCCATCATATCTGATATTTTCCCAAGCTCAGTTGACATACCGGTTGCGACAACAACTGCAGTAGCCGTCCCTGCAGTTACAAGTGTTCCACCATAAACCATACATTTCCTATCGCCAATAGCAGCATCTTTGATAACAGAAGGAATCGATTTCTGCACAGGAAGCGACTCACCAGTGAGTATAGCTTCAGCAACCATAAGGTTTTTTTGGTGAATAAGTCTCATATCTGCCGGAATCCGATCACCAGCTTCCAGTCTTACAATATCACCCGGAACAATCTCAGATACAGGAATTGTTTTATTTGAACCATCTCGCAATACTGTCGCATTTTCAGGAACCATATCTCCAAGAGCCTCAATAGCATTACCTGCTTTATACTCCTGTATAAATCCAATAACAGTATTTATTATAACTACCGCCAGAACGACTAATCCATCTGTAATCTTACCAATCAAAGTTGCTAATGTGCTCGAACCAATCAAAACCCAGATCAGGGGATTATTTATCTGTCTCCATGCCAGCTTAAACGGTCCATCCTTCCTTTTTCTTTTAATCTGATTCGCACCGAATTCCTGAAGTCGGTTTTTGGCTTCATATGAAGTTAATCCGTTTTGTGAACTCTCCATCTCCTCAAGAACCTGATCATATTCAATTGTATGCCAATGCACTGAATCGTAATTTATTTCATTCATAACATACCAGCATTTTTTATTTCTTTTTCAAGCAACTTCTTTCAAAAATACTTTATAAAAAGTACTTTATCACAACTATTCCACCGATCAAACAGGCGGTAAAGCCTAATGCGAGTATGTTGAAATACTTTTCCAGGAACCGTTTAATACCCGGTCCAAATTTCCAGATTAGCCAGGCAAACAGGAAGAACCTTGCTCCACGACTAACTACTGATGCTATAAAAAACATCATGAGATTTATATCAAATACTCCGGCTGTAACAGTAAAAACTTTGTATGGAATAGGTGTAAATCCGGCTGTAAAAATGACCCAGAAATCCCACTGATTAAATAATGCTTTTATACTATTGAAAAGAGTTACTGAAAATCCGGGTATATTATTAAAGAAGAAACTCGCAAATCGTGTAAATTCTCCATTGGGGCTAATCCATGCAAAATGGCCCACAGCATAACCAGCAAATGCACCAGCTACAGAACCGATTGTACAATATAATGCAAAGCGGAACGATTTTCTTATACTCCCCAGCGCCAACGCTATAAGTAATATGTCGGGGGGAATGGGGAAAAAAACAGATTCAGTAAAAGCAAGTATAAAAAGAGCTAAGGGTCCATAAGGTGTTTCTGCCCATTTCAACACCCAATCGTACATTTTTTTCAACCAATTCATAAAAATATTTTAAAAAAGTTTAATCGCTACTATGGCAATTGCAATACAAGCGGTAACAACAATTGCAACCGGTTTCAAATTAAACTCCAGTAGTTTTTTAACTTCCGGACCTAATTTTATTGTCAGTAGTCCCAATAGAAAAAACTTTATACCCTGACTGACAAATGTTGCTATGCAAAATATGAAGATATTTATGTCAAACACACCCGACGAAATGGAAAATATCTTATAAGGAAGTGGAAGAACCGATGCTATAAACAAAATCCAGAAGTCCCATTTTGTATACAGAAAATGTATTTTATTGTAAATACTTTCTGAAAACCCCGGAATATTATTAAAAAGAAATTGCGCAAGGCTTGTAAACTCTCCATCCGTATTAAGCCACGCAAAATGGCCAATTGAATAACCGGCTACCGCCCCTGAGAATGTTCCCAGCGTTGCAAATAGGGCGTACTTATATGTTTTTGTTATATTCAGCAATGCTAATGCCAGAAAAAACATTGGTGTGGGAAGCGGTAAAACCCAGCTTTCTGCCCATTCGCTGTAACAATTCAAGTTCTGTATGCCAGATAATTCCATCTGCCATTGCAATTTTTACCAGGTGAACAAAAAATTCCTTATTCTGCTTTTTTATCGGGTGATCGAAATTTTCTAAGTGGCTCATATTTTATCTTTTATAAGTAAATATTGAGCCTGCTCCGAAAAGTCTTTTTTTGCCACGAAGGCGCAAAGGCACGAAGTTGATCCAAGGTAATTTATTAATAATATGCTATTTGTGAGACTTAGCGTCTTCGTGTCTTCGTGGCAATTGCATTTATTGTCTTTTTCGGAATGGGCTCAAAGTTTTAGTTCAATCTGCATAATCATAAAAACAAACCTGATAATAGAGATCCATATAAGTAATATCATCAATTTCTATTTGTTCTTCCAGCATATACCTGTCAGGATCTTGTAATGCCGGTTCATATTCACTGGACTCTATCCAGTCATGCAATTCTAACCATCCTCTCGAAATGGCATTAAATGGCTTATCATCAGGAATTTCAATTCGCAAAACTGCGTAATTACGCTTCGGGATAAACTTGAGTGTTGCTCCTGCTACATTTTTAATTTTATCCGGCAGGCAAACCCAGTATTCATACCCACGTAATCCTTTGCTGTGATAAGCCTCAGATACAGGGATGTCAACGCCAAATTTCCTAAAATCATCAAATTTTATTTTTTTGGCTCGCATCAATTCCATCATATAAGTTGCAGCATCACTCTCAGGAGTGGAACTCACAATTCTATATGCTGCCACCTTCATCGGTGGTAATTCTTTTATTGAAACATTGATAGAAGTCTTGTCAGCAATTATCATGATCGTTATTTTATTTTGTATACCATTAACGCATCGCCATGCCTGATATAAATCCTCCCATTATTTATTACAGGATGAGCCCAGTGCTGGTCTGAGCCAAGAGGTACTTTAAAACTGCTTAATACAGTAAATGATGAAGGATCCGCCGAAACCAATGCCAGTTCTCCTTTCTCACTGTAACAGTACATTCGTCCGTCAGCCATAATAATATTTCCATCCCCAAATTTATTGGAGGAATATATAATCTTGCCTGTTGTTGTATTGATACAATACCATAAACCTTTCCTGTACATTGATCCATAAATATGACTATCTGTTACTATAATACCCCCCATAAGATTTTTAAAGTCCTCATTTCGCCATAAAACAGATACGCTTTTACCATCATCAGACAGTTTCAGAGCAACAAGGCCAAAATTAATTTTAGCATTATCACTCGAACAATAAATAATACCGTCTGAATAGACAGGACTATTTGCGTGAATTTTGTTTGTCTGAAACTGATCAACCTTCCAATAAAACTGTCCGGTAACCGCATCTACACCAACAACCGATTCGGCTGTCATCGTCACAACTAGTTTAGTTTTATTGTGTTTGACCAATATTGGTGAGCAATAAGCCGAAGGCTGACGGTTTCCCCGACTGGTCCAGATGGTTGTTCCGGTTAACCTGTTCAGTGCAACAATATTATTATCAACACCTCCGGGTGTGCAGTAAAGAACTTCTCCGTCAATTAGAACTGACTCAGCAATTCCCCAGATGTTATTTCTTCCGGAGAATTTTTTCAACATATCCACAGACCATACAAGTAAACCATCAGTGGCATTGTAGCAGTAAACAACTCCTTGTCCGCTGATGAAATATACAAGGTCGCCAACTATTGTCGGAGTAGATCGTGGGCCTGTATAGTTTTCATGCCATTCGAGTCCGTAGTTTTTTTTCCATACGAGTTTCCCTTTGAAATCAAATGCATACAGAACTCCTGTTGTGTCAGGCATGCCCAAAATGAACATTTTATCTTTACCGATTCCGACATTCCCATGTCCGGCACCAAGTCCTTCAAAAGACCATAATAATTCCGGACCTTGTACAGGCCACTTTTGAAGTAACCCTGTTTCAGTATAAATTCCATTGCGGCCTGGTCCACGCCATTGAGAACCTTGACAGTAAACAATAGTTACTGAAGCAGAACAAAATAATACTGATAAAAGAACTTTTGGAAAAATCGATCTTAATATTTTCATAGTATTTAATTATTCGAACGTTACTACTGAGAAATACATTTTGCTTTTATTTATCAGAAATTAATTTGGAGTACCCTTCAGTATCTTGTCGATGAAACCTGTTATCTCATTCAGTATACCTTGCAAACCAGTCTGACTGATAATATTAATTAGTTTAATTATTAATGGCAGCAGAACTAATATTAAGCCAATTATGATTGTTAAAACCAGCAAACCAGCTAAAATGAGAAATAGTTTAAGCTTCTTATTACCCCTGATTTTTTGCAGAATATCTAACCAGTTTATGCCATCAGCGTCTCTATGCCATGACTTGTGCGATTCATGGACATATGGATTATTATCGGGGTAACGCCTTACCCTTTTACTTTCATGATATCTGTCTCTATTTTCGAAAAATTCTTCAAACCTCATTTTTATTGCTTTAAAATTATTGACTGGAATTAATGCCATTTACCTGAAATGGCGTAATGACCAAATCCAATTTGCATGAGTATTAAACTTATGCAGGACTAATGACATGATCGGAAAATTATTCTACGAAATCTTGGGCGGCTGCCAGACAGTGAAGTAAAAACTTTGACTCAGAAAGGTTCCCATGAAAAACGGAATCTGACAAAGCTCATTGAATGAATGTGTATTTAGTGATTGACAAATCTGGTCTTCATTTAGAGATTCAATGCCCTGACAATTATATATTTCATCATTGCAGGTGCATGAAGAAACTTCGGTATGGACAGGACTAATGCTGTAGTAGGTAATAGCATTTATTCCGGCGCTTAGTAAAAACGTCAGTATGAAAAAAAAAAAATGCCATTTTTCGTCCTCTTTTCATGGTAGCAAAAGTGATATTAATTTAATTCATCGAAAAAAAAATCGCGTTAAAGTATTGTTAAATTATTAAGTGTACCTTAATTATTGAATTTGAATATTCCTACTTTTGTGAAACAATGAAATGCAACGATGAAACGAATTGGAGAAAGAATAAAAGGCAGAAGAGAGTTACTTAGCCTCCACTTAAATGAGTTGGCGGGTAAAGTCGGTATTAGTTCAAGTGCACTATCTCAAATTGAAAATTCTAAAGCATTCCCATCTATAATTACTTTAAAGTCTATTGCAGATAACCTCAATACTACAGTCGGATTTTTAATCGGCGAAAACGATACTCTCAGCAATAATCCAGTGATTAAAAAAAGTGAAGCCCGTTTTGTACAAAAAAATAGTTCCGGGACGGAAATATACCTTTTATCACAACATGATATTAGTAAACAGATGGATACATATCTGGTACGATTGATAAAAGAATCTGATTTAACCGAATTATTTCCTGCTACTTTCGGGCAAACTTTTTGTCATGTTCTATCAGGTGAGGTAGACTTTCATCTGGAGGATAAAAAGTTCATCGTGAAACAGGGTGACAATATCTATTTCAATTGCAAGTCAGAGTATATGGTAAAAAACAGTAAGAGCGGTATCTCTGAATTACTCTGGATAATTTCTCCTCCCAATTTCTAAAATCAAATTGTTAAGTTTTTGTTAAAGTTAAGTACTGCTTAATAAATAAAGTAGGAATTTAATATGTTTGCGAATAAATTTTCTTGAATTTATGGCAAAGCACCCCGCAATTTTT
Source organism: uncultured Bacteroidota bacterium (assembly GCA_903844815.1). Classification (GTDB taxonomy): domain Bacteria; phylum Bacteroidota; class Bacteroidia; order Bacteroidales; family VadinHA17; genus LD21. Next base: position 8,296 of record CAIMVD010000319.1, read on the forward strand.
TTAGACAGAGACGGCACAATAATTGAAGATAAAGGCTATCTGAAGGATCCCACAGATATAATTTTATTCCCTTCCAGTATCATGGCGTTGAAAGAGTTGCCGGAGCATTTCCTCCTATTCATAATAACTAATCAATCTGGAATTTCAAATGGCAATCTGACTCATCAGGCCATGGTGAAAAGCATATTGGGGGTGTACCATCTGGTGTTAAGGTTTGCGAAAATATTTCAGCAGCCTTTTCCTAAATAATTAAACTTATTGCAAAGAGGGAGAGACAAGGGTTAAGGTTTCGAATTTAAGTACTATATATCAACACAAAATGACATTTCTAATAATAGTTATTATTCTCGTCCTGATTTTTGACTTTCTCAATGGATTTCATGACTCCGCTAATTCAATTGCAACCGTTGTATCGACGAAGGTGATGTCTCCAATAGCTGCTGTCACTCTTGCTGCTACCTTTAATTTTTTAGCTTTTCTTATCTTTCCTCTTAAAGTTGCCACTACAATTGGTAAAGGAGTTGTTGATGCAGAAGTTATTAACCTGACCATAATTGCATCAGCTTTGGTTGCTGCAATCACCTGGAATATTTTAACATGGTGGTGGGGTCTCCCATCAAGTTCATCACATACATTGGTAGGTGGCCTTGTTGGCGCAACAATTGCAGGAAGTGGGTTTGGATCAGTAATTATATCAGGTGTGTTAAAAATTGCATTATTTATTGTACTAGCACCAGTGCTGGGAATGTTGATTTCGTATATAATCTCAATCATTGTAATCTGGATTGTAAAGAATCAAACTCCATCAAATGTTGATAAGAATTTCCGTCGTTTACAGCTTTTATCAGCAGCTGCTTTTAGCTTGGGTCATGGAGGAAATGATGCACAAAAGTCTATGGGAATTATTTGGGTTGCCCTGATAGTTACAAATCAGGTTGCCAGGGATGCACCGATTGATTTGTGGATAGTTTTGTCCTGTCATTCTGTAATCGCTCTAGGCACATTATTTGGTGGCTGGAGAATTGTAAAGACAATGGGACAAAAAATCACCAGGTTGAAGCCTTTCGAAGGATTTTGTGCAGAAACAGCCGGAGCACTAACACTGTTTGGCGCAACCCATTTCGGGATTCCTGTAAGTACAACACACACAATAACAGGCTCAATTATTGGAACAGGAGCAATAAAAGGAATATCAGCTGTGAAATGGGGCGTAACAACAAATATCTTCTGGGCGTGGATTCTGACACTTCCGATTTCAGCATTAATTGGGGGAGCAATCTATTATTTACTGCAGGTAATAGTTTAATGAAAGGTTTCATTACAGAATTTGCTGACCCAGTGCTCTAATAAAATTGCCCCAACTAACCTAAAAGCATTAAATTCTCTGGCAGCCATTAGGGTTTTAAAATACTCTGCAATTGTTGACAAGTGGTAATGTAATGAAGCTTACTTTCCATGTGTGATCAATATTTTATCGACATTCTCTTGTCCATAAAACCGAATTATCTCTTTTTTCTCTATTTCATTTCCCCGTTCAAATACCCTTTTAATAATTGCATTTTTTTGTTTTTCCCAGTCGATGTTTTCCATTTTTGTATCCCAAAACAGAACTCGCCTCAATTTAGTAAAATCAGGATGTAATCTATACTGTCTCCTTTTAATTTCTTTGAATATTCAATATCGTCCAGATATAAGGTTACCAGAACTTTATCTGCCGAACTTAGCTTGTTTTTATATTCCTCTAAAAACTTAATTTTAATCTCCTCCTCTTGGTAATTATCATCACTTTCAGATGTTTTATAATCACAATCACCGTGAGAAAATGGCACAAAAACTGAGGACTTCCTGCTATTTCTTGAAAGATTTGTCATACATACGTTTACTGCAATCCTGCTTATCCATGTCTTTAACTGAGATTCTCACCTGAAATTCAGTATGTTGAGCCAGATTTTTAAAAGAATTTCCTGATAAGCATCTTTTGCATTTTCGCCAGGGCCGAAATAATGGCAACAAATACTATAGATCCTTTTTTCATTTTCGAGCAGAGCTGCTCTGAACAATTTTTCCTGGGTCCTAATATTAGTTCTTGTTTCAGACAAGCTTTAAGTATCTTGTTAATGAAAAGTCCTGCTAATTTCCATGAATCTTATTAATACTATTTAGCCTTCTTATGTAAAAATCCTAGCTATTAGACTAACCCGTACAGGTTTTGTTACATTCCTTATCGTTTTCCCAAAGAATAAATACAATAACGACAGGCTTAGATCGCAGAAAAAATTGAACTAATAATATTCACAATCGAGTTGCAACTTTTGTCCGCCTGCCTGCCGGCAGGTTCGGTGTACCCGGAGGCACAAGAGGTCAAAATCGACCTCTTGTTTCTTTTTATAACATCCCGAAACCCTCACTAATGTGCTGATTTTCAGGTTCTGTAATTAAATCATTTACAGAGTTTTTACTATTGGAGTGTAACTCTCCCCATCTCTTTTTCTCCCTCTATCTCTTATACTGCATTATGACTTCCTTTAATTTCCTGACATTAAAACCTGACTCAAATCAAAAAGAATTTCCAATCATTTTTTATATGGAATTCTTTGAAAGTAGCTTTCCCAAAAGCTATCTTTGAATAAAAACCAATGAAAAATCTATTAACAAAGACTTTTACATTAATTTTTATTTTAACATCCTTAACGCTGAAAGGACAAATTCAACCTCAAAAACCTGTCAGAATTGCTATATCAGGAATGACACATGACCATATCGGGTTCATACTCAACAGAAAAAATACGACATACATGACAATTGTCGGCATTTATGAACCAAATAGTGAACTTGCAGAAAGATATGCCGGAATTTATCATTTAGATAAGAGCCTTATTTATAATAATTTTGAAAGAATGCTGGAACAGTCCAAGCCGGAAGCTGTTGTAGCCTTTGGTTCGATTTACGAGCATCTGTCTGTTGTTGAGGCCTGTGCTCCAAGAGGAATACATGTTATGGTTGAGAAGCCCCTTGCAACAACAATTGAAGCTGCCGGAAAAATGCAGGATCTGGCTGAAAAATATAAAATAAAACTGCTTACTGATTATGAAACATCATGGTACCCTTCCACGGCTAAATCGTGGCAATTAGTAAATGACAGTAATTATGTCGGGGGGATCAAAAGAGTTGTAATACACGATGGGCACAAGGGACCTAAAGAGATAGGATGCAGTAAAGAGTTTCTCGCCTGGCTTACAGATCCGGTACAAAATGGTGGTGGTGCCATTATTGACTTTGGTTGTTACGGAGCAAACCTGATGACCTATCTGACCCGGGGTGAAAAACCTGTTTCCGTTACAGCTGTTACCAGGCAACTTAAACCTGAGGTTTATCCTAAAGTTGATGATGACGCTACTATAATTGTATCATATAAGAATTCAACTTGTGTTATACAGGCATCCTGGAACTGGCCGTTCAGCAGAAAAGATATGGAAATTTATGGCGAAAAAGGGTACATTATTGCTCAGAACAGTGAAGAAATGCGCATTAAAAACCAGGAAAAGCAGCAGGAGACGCAAAAACGGGTAACTTCAAAGGACGTTACAGTGTTCGAAGACCCATTTGAGTATTTCGCAGGAGTCATCCGCGGAGAAATAACAATGACTGATTATGACCCTTATTCCCTGAAAAACAATGTTATGGTGGTAAGGATCCTTGATTCAGCAAGAGAATCAGCCAGAACCGGAAAGACTATTGAATTTCAGATGAAGCCATAGTATTATTATTTCATATCCTGTGACCGTTCTCTGACAAGGATCTCCCCCTTGTTCTGAAATACTAAATTATCAGAGGTCATTTCCACCTTTAAAATGGTTTTACTTCCCTGGGCTACCTGTGCCGTTCTGTTAATAAAGAAAGTATTGCTTCCTCCCTTGCGTTGAATAAAATCCTGCAATGTCAACATGTCATTATCAAAATATATCCGGGCTGTATCAATATGCATTTCTGTAATAGCTACAGAACTTTTGAAGGCAACTTCATACTGCCCCGGTTTCATGATGAATTTACTCAGGTCAACCGTCAGACTTTCTTTGCCTTTAATGAATGATTTTGTATCCCATGTCCCGCAAAGATTCCATTCAAAAGAACTGAAAGGATCGGGGTTGAAAAGATAGTTTTCCACATTGTATACTGCGAATGACCGGATCAGAGGCAGATCTGCATACTTTGTTATCCTGAGCCTTACCTTTGATACGGCCATTGATAAAAATGGATCTATTTTCATCCTGCCGACTGCACTGCCTTTTGCAAGTACCTTCCATCCACTTTCAGAATAACCCTCAATAACATACTCCCTGATGCGATGTCCATACCTGTAATCTTCCTTCAGGACAACGTGGTTTATCCAGGCAGTTTTATTAAGAGGTATCTCAAAAGATATCCCTGAAGTATCCTTCAGTGAAGCAAGAGGATTGTCAAACCGCCGGCTAATATTTTTACCAAGTTCTGAATATAGAATCATATCATTAAAGGGAATTAGTCCGGTAGTGTCAGGCGTGGAATTAAGGAGCAGAACACCGCCGTAACCTGCTGACTTATAATAAATATCCATTAGTTCATCGACAGTACGCCGTTTCTTTTCATTAGCAGCCGACCAGAACCAGTTATGATTGTAAAGTGTAACGTCTGCTTCAAGAGGAGCCCATGCATCACCGTCAGGATCATCATCGTACTGGGTAGCAATCCCTGTCTTTAAAATCTCGCTCCTTAGTGTATTCCATGCAGGATAGAAAAGTTTTCCCGATTCAGTCCCTGGCCATCGTAGAGTGGCTTTCTGTCCCTGGAAGATTGCAGATTCAGAAGCATATTTATCGAGGATATCGCTAACATCTATAGTACAGCTTCCATCGAACCAAACCTCGGTTATATGCCCATAGTTCGAGAGAACTTCCGTAAGCTGCTGTCTGAAAACCTGGTTGTAAGCCTCCTGCTTAGAAGAATCTGCTGTTTTCCCTCCACTCCCGATTCCTGCACCCCATGTGTCATCTCCCGGATATACATAAATACCAAGATTGAGTCCGTATTTCCGACATGATTCAGATAAATCTTTCAATACATCTCCTTTGCCTTCCCTCCATGGTGTATTCCGTATACCGTAATCGGATGTCATTGTATTCCACCAACAGAATCCTCCTGTATGCTTTGCGACATAAAGAATCTCTTTCGCACCCCAGGAAAGGGCAGCTTTACACCATTGGTCAGTATTAAGTTTTGATGGATTAATACGTGAAAGACTTGTGGAGTGATTATCATATTCCCTTCCCTGCCAGGTGCAGGGATCGAGACATACAAACATGATACGCTCCTGCTCATGCCATCGGTATTGTACCTCAGATGGTCTGGCAAGAGCATTTTTCTGACAATACGAAATATTAAGAACCGGAAGTAAGAAACTTAAAACCAGAATCGATCGGGGCAAAGAAATTTTCATAATCTGACAGAGAACATTTAACAGAAGTTAGAATAATCAAATATAGAATATTCTGAATGATTATATTACTGTGCCTCTCCCTCTGATTAAGTATATCGATAATCAGAGGAATTATTATTTATCGTATGTATGCATGGATATTACATAATATCAGACATCCGAGACTGCCGCAAACTAAACCGCGACTGTTTCATAAATCAATCTTAAATCTGTAAAAGGGAAGCAGGTTTCTGTTTGGTTTAAAAAGGAGCATAGTTTTCTTACTGCTTGATTTGC
>CAIMVD010000320.1 GCA_903844815.1 uncultured Bacteroidota bacterium
CACATTTTACCCCCCTGCCCCCCAGGGGGGTGTTCTTAAATCCCCCCTTGGGGGGTTGGGGGGGTAAAAACACAAGAATAGTAGAGTGGTCCCTGTGGTAAAATATTCTTTTCATGTTTGGTAATAATATTCCTTAACTAAACGCCATTGTATTAAAATTTGTTAATAAAGTAAATATATAAATCTACTTAAGCTTACCGGTAAATATAAATATATTGAAACCGGTAAAATAATCCAAAGAAAAGGCTGGTAAATAACTGCCTTTTCTTTGGATATTAATCGACTTCTAGTACTTCGGGTTCTGAGTAAGAATTCCTGGTTGCAAGTCGATCTGATTCTGTGGAATAGGCCAGTATTCATTCTTGTTTACAGTGAAGACTGCTGAAGAGACTCCCCCGAATAATGATCTAAAGGCACGATCCTGTTCAAAGTATGCATTAATGACAGGTTCAGCAATCCCCCAGCGAACCAGGTCGAAGTGACGATGACCTTCCATAGCAAATTCAAGCCTCATTTCCATACGTATAGCTTTTCTTGCATAATCCAAACTGGCAAAGTTTGAAGGATATGGATTTACCAGGTAGTTTGATGCAGGAACAGAATTATCAATGATAAGGTCTGACTGGGTAGGAAGAACGAAAGTACGGCACCTGCCCATTAATTTGTGATTATTTGCTCTTGTGCGAATCATGTTTACAAGAGTTGTAGCATAAGCAAAATCAGGGCTTGATGATTCAGCAGCAACTTCGGCTCTCCATAAAAGTATATGTGCATAGCGTACAGCTCTGTAATTATTGCTATTAACGCCTGTTGCCCAGCCGGTTGTAGTTGATCCGGTACTTTTATCCTTTTTAAGGAACATATTTTTCTTGTTAACATAAGGGCCACCATTGCTCTGGTCTACAATCCATGTTGAACCACGCATAATTCCAAAATCAAGAAAAGGAATACCACGACGGCCAACAGTTAAGTCTAACCTTGGATCAATCGTAGTAACTGTGTCCTGAAGAAAATAATCTGATGATAAAATACCCATATCATTTTTCAGATTCGGAACTGGCCCTGACAATAAGGGTAGCCCGTTTGCATCAACCTGGAATGCATTCACCAAATTTTGTGTTGGCTGATGAAACCCGCAGCAGGTTCCGGTACCATCTACATCGGTTGGATAATTAAGAGCATCACCCCATCCTGCATTTGTTGAACCATCTGCGCCATCATTTACACTGTACTGAATCTCAAATACAGATTCAAAGTTGTTCCTGTTGGCTGCATTGAAATTATCATCAAAATTCTGCATTAAAGAGTACCGTTCACTAGCAATGATATCATCGAGCAGAGGTTTAGCTTCACTCCATTTCTTCTGGAACATATAAACCCTTGCCAGCACGGCTTCTGCAGAATATTTAGTTGGACGACCCACTTCTTCCTGTTCTTCCGGAAGATTGGCAACTGCAAACTTAAGGTCTGTTTCAATTTTTGGCCATGCATCAACAGTATTAACTACCTTTACAGGATTCACATCTTCAGTAATGTAAGGAATATTATTAAATACTCTTTTCAACTCAAAATGAATATACGCCCTTATAAACAGAACCTGTGCTTTGATGGAAGTCTGGGTTGCATCAGGAAGGGCAGGGTTACACTTTGCCATAATCTTTAAAACATCATTTGCCCGGGATATTCCGGCATAATTGAAACTCCACTTATTCTCTATATATGGATTGCTTGAAACAACAGAGTAATTTTCAATGGGGACAATAGGGTTCTGGTCATTAAGATCGGAACCCTTTGTAGCATCATCGGAGGCAACATCTCCCCATATCCAATTTGACACAGAAGCAGACCACGAAGCCCAATCATCACCATTAATTTGGCCATCTAAAGCAGCATATGCACCAATGAGCAGCATATTCACACCTTTTTCATTTGCCAGCATAACGTCACTTCCTGCTCCTGTAGGTAAGGTATCCAGGAAGGTATCCTTACAGGCATATGACATTGTCAAAAGCAATGCAACAGCCATAGTTGAAAATATTGATTTTCTTTTCATTGTTATTTTTTTTTGTTTTTCATCGGATCTCGTTGACTACAAATCAAGCTTTATCCCAAATACTATCTGACGCGCAGTCGGCCACTGTCCTGCATCAATACCCAGATTTATTCCGAAGCTATTAACTTCAGGATCTAATCCGGTATATCTGGTAAGAGTGAAAAGGTTTGTTCCTTGCACATAAATCTGAAGGTTTTCCATCATTAATTTCTCGCAGATTTTATTTGGCAGATTATAACTCAACTGTAGAGTTTTCAGCCTCAGAAAAGAACCATCCTCAATAAAAGCAGTTGATGGATATTGGCTTGCTACTTCTTCATCGGCCAGAGGCAGGATAGCATCTTCATTGTTTGCCAGATATGGACTACCCCATGATTTGTACAAGCGGTCAGTGGAACGATTACCCTTGAACTGGACATAATCGATCCATCTTTTTACATAGTTTACGACTTTATTGCCATAGCTTGAATAGAAGAAAGCACTTAGGTTAAATGCCTTATAGGCAACGTCCATATTTAATCCTGTAGTAAATTTAGGATGCGGACTTCCAATATAGGTGCGGTCATCGTCATTTACAACACCGTCCCCATTTTCATCACGGAATTTGAAGTGCCCGGGCAGGTTGTAAGTATCAAATGTTGCCGGATATGAAGCAGCATCAGCTTCATTCTTAAAATACCCGTCAACAACCAACCCATAAAATTCAGGAAATGAAGTTCCTTTGGAAGCACGGGTATAAACCATTTCTCTGTAATCGTCTCCACTGATAAATTCGGTTTCATTATTGGAAATCTTCAAAACTTCATTCTTATAATGAGATAATATGAGACCCATATTATAAGTAAGGTCCCCATTCAAAGCCTTATTAGCGTAGTTAAGATTCAGATCAAACCCACGGTTGTTCATATCGCCAATATTTACTGAAGGCGCAACAGATGCTCCTGCAACACTTGGTATGGCAACCTGAAAGAGCATGTCATTAGTTTTTCTCTGCCACACATCGAGAGTAGCAGTGAAAGCATTATTAAAAGCTGCAACATCAATGCCAATATTCATTGTTGAAGTGGTTTCCCATTTTGCATCAGGATTCCCTATTTTAGAAGCATAGAAACCAGCAGAAGCTGAATTTGGACTTCCTGTAATGCTATAAAAGGAAGACCCGTAGTTGACATTATAGGTACTATAACCATTATAATTATTCCCTAGTTCGTCATTTCCTGATACACCATAACCACCGCGTAACTTTAGATTATTGATATATTTCTTGCTGTCAGCCATAAAGGCCTCTTCTGATAACCTCCACCCTGCCGAAACGGCGGGAAAATTACCCCATCGGTTATTAGAACCAAACATAGAGGAACCATCCCGACGGAAAGTGACTTCAAGCAGATATTTGTTCAGATAATCATAATTTATTCGTCCAAAATATGAGGCTGTTCTTGACTCAAACCCATCTCCGGAGTTTGTCTGGTCTTTTTCACCAGAATTAAGGTACATATAAAGTACATTATCGGATGCATATGTTGACCGGGCAGCCTGAATGCCAAAATAAGTTGTTGAAATAGCCTCTGTACCCAGCAAAACATTCAGGGTGTGAGAGCCAAATGATTTTGAATAATTAAGTGTATTGGCCCAGTTCCACTGTATTGTATAGTTGCTTGCCATACTAAGAAGATCGGCTGGTTTGGACTCTTGAAATTCAGGATTTTGTCTGAAAATGTCCCTGCCATTAAAGCTGCGAAAATCAAAACCAAAAAGTGATTTAAAATTAAGTCCTTTTATTATCTGGAAATCGGCGTATCCATTGCCAATCGCTCTGAGATCTTTACCAAAGTCGTCCTGGTCACGGGTTTGGGAAGCCAGTGGATTTGTCTCATCTCCTGCCCCTGTTGCCTTTGTTCCGGCAAAGTTACCCATAATATCATATATCGGAATAATGGGTTGCATACGATAGGCTGCTGAAATGGGAGAATCTTCTCCATTGTCGCTACGCTGGCCTTTACCCAGTGAGTAAGTCAGACCAAGCGACTCTCCGATTTTCAACCATTTGTTTACCTTAGAGTCGGCGTTGGAACGAATGGAATACCTGTCAAATGATGTGAATTTCACAATGCCTTTTTCTGTTAAATAACCCACGTTAAATGCATAAGTTCCCTTTTCTCCACCACCGGATAGCGCCAGGTTATACTCTTTCATGGGAGCCTTTTGCAGAATTGCGTCGTACCAGTCAGTACCTTCTTTACTGGCTTTGGTAATATTATAAAAATTAGCTCCTGGGGTGTTATTGTACAACTTAGGATCAGTTAACGGATCACCGTTCATTTTACCGGAGGGAACTATATAGTCAGGAATAGTTGGTTTATCGCCACTCCCATAAAGTTCACTGGATGGAGTCTTACCCTGGTTTTTTGCTTCCAGCCAGAGCATTTCACCATACTCTTTTGTATTCAAAAGATCGTAAACATTAGTAAAGCTGCTAAGACCATATCGTGCTGTAAATGAAACTTTTGACTTTCCTGAAGTACCGCGTTTTGTTGTCACGATAATAACACCGTTTGCACCACGGGCGCCATAAATGGCAGCTGACGTTGCATCCTTAAGAACCGTGATTGACTCAATTTCATTCGGATTGAGCTGGGAAGTACCGGATTTGGTCGGAACTCCATCAATTACAAACAACGGGTTGTTGTTGTTGATGGTACCCAACCCGCGAATATTGATTATGGCATCACCTCCCGGAACATGGGAATTAATTATTGATACTCCGGCAGCTTTACCCTGTAAACGGGTAATGGCGTTTGCTGATGTTCCATCAGATAACGCAGCAGAATTAACTGTTGAAACGGCACCTGTAAGGGATTTTCTAGTCTGGGTTGAATAACCAACAACCACAATTTCATCCAGTGAAGCCATACTTTCTGAAAGTGTTAAATCAAAAATAGGCCTGGTTCCAACTGATACATCCTGAGTGGTATATCCGATAAACGAAAAACTCAGTACTGAATTTGGAGAAGAAACTGTTATCTCATAATTTCCGTTCTGATCTGAAATTACTCCGTTAATAGTACCCTTTTCCATAATATTTACACCGGTCAATGGTTTACCACCTGCATCGGTGATTCTACCTGTGACCCGCGATTGTTGAAGATCGTTTGTGGAGTCGATCCCATAGTACAGCTTGCCTGATGCTGCAGATGGCTGGATCGTTCCAATCAATAATAACAGAGTTATTAGTTTTATGACAATCTTTTTATTAAAGATTTCAGTAAAACTAACAACCGGCGCAGTTTTTTTTGTCATGCTTTTTGTAGGTTAGAAGGTTAAATTTTAAAAAATTTGTGTCTTGCTGTTCCCTTGTGATTTCAAAATTATGAAACTACTTTAAATGAAATCAGTAGGAAATTATCAAATACTAATACAATTTTGTTATCTTAAATTGATTTACGGATAAACTCTGGCAATAATGAATAATTGCAAATGCTGGTTCTTAATGCATCCAATGCACTCAAAACACTCCATAAGCTTATTATGACAGACAAATAGAAATATTTTCGATTCCCCCGGGAATGTGATGTGGAAATATTTTAATTCCGGTTAAAAACAATTGCAGCAATGGGGTAGTTGCAGAATGCAATTTATAACATAACCGAAAGCTTCCTGATAAATTCTATAGATTTTGCAATTTCGGGGTACATAACCTTATCATCTTTAAGAAAAGGAATAATATTACGGAATGATTCAACAATCGCTTCAATATATTCCGATGATCTCAGAGGCCTTCTGAATTCCAGGGCCTGGGTAGCGGTGAAAAGCTCAATGGCTAAGATCCTTTCAAGGTTCTCGGCCACACGCAACAGCTTTGTGGCTCCATTTGCACCCATGCTCACATGATCTTCCTGTTCATTCGATGAAGGTATTGAATCGACCGACGACGGCGTGCAAAGCTGCTTGTTCTGGCTGACAATTGAGGCAGCCGTATACTGCGGTATCATAAATCCGCTGTTAAGACCCGGATTTGCGACAAGGAATTCCGGAAGATCGCGTTGTCCTGCTATAAGCCTGTAAACTCGTCTTTCCGAAATGCTTCCCAACTCGGCAAGAGCAATAGCAAGGTAGTCGAAGATAAGCGCAAGAGGCTGGCCATGGAAGTTGCCTCCTGAAACAATGAGGTCTTCATCGGGAAATATTGTGGGGTTATCGGTTACGGAGTTGATCTCTGTAAAAATAACTGATTTGGCATGAGATATTGCATCTTTGGTTGCTCCGTGAACCTGAGGAATACAGCGGAATGAGTAAGGATCCTGCACATGCGCCTTTTTACGGGAAATAAGCTGACTTCCCTCAAGCATATCCCTGAAGGCCAATGCGGTGGCGACCTGTCCCTTATGAGGCCTGATGGTGTGTATGCTTTCAAAAAACGGATCGGGACGGCCGTCATAAGCCTCCAGCGAGATTGCCGCAATTATGTCGGCAAACTTCGACAACCTCTCCGCCAGCGTTATTATATAAACCCCATGTGCACTCATAAACTGAGTCCCGTTAAGCAGGGCAAGACCTTCCTTTGACCTAAGCTCCACAGGTTCCCAATTGAATTTTTTCAGGATCTCCCCTGAATTGAATTTTTCTCCCATGTATTCCACCTCTCCCATTCCGAGCAGGGGAAGCACCAGATGTGCAAGCGGTGCAAGATCGCCTGAAGCTCCCAGAGAGCCCAGTTCATAAACAACCGGAGTTATACCCTCATTAAAAAAGTCTAAAAGTCTTTTGACAGTTTCAATCTGTACACCGGATTTTCCGAGGCTTAGTGCATGAGCTTTCAGTAAAAGCATAATACGCACTATCTCAGGCCTGACCAGCGGCCCCGTTCCGCAGGCATGGGACATCACAAGGTTTTCCTGGAGCTTGTTAAGCTGATCGGGATTTATGGTTTTGTTATGTAGCGAACCGAAACCAGTTGTTATGCCGTAAATGGGTGAGGTATTGTTCTCCAGCTTACGGTCGAGGTATTCGCGGCAATGATTAATAAGACTCACTGATTCTTCCGATAAACCAAGCCTTACTCCGCCGGATATTATTTCATCGATCTTCTCAATTGTGATATTTTCGGGAGAAATATTAAAATCCATGTATTTCCTTTAAATGATAATATTGATACTAACCGGTATTTTCTTACTTCAGGATATCCGTCTCTACAAATGAACCGAGGTCGTTCATATTGACCTTCCTCTGTTCCCCCGATGACATGATCTTTATTGTCATTGTATTGCGTTTGATCTCCTCATCACCAGCCATAATTATAAAGGGTATCTTTTTGGCATCGGCATAGGAGATCTGTTTCTTGAGCTTAACAGGGTCAGGATAAAACTCTGTCATAACTCCCATCATACGCAGAATATCAATTATTTTGAGTGAAAAGGGAGTCTCTTTCTCCCCGAAGTTAACTACCATAACTTCCGTTGAAGATACCCTGGTACTTCCGAACAGGTTAAGGTGGTTAAGAACATCATAGATCCTGTCGGCACCGAAAGAGATCCCTACTCCGGAAACGCCTTCCATACCGAAAACACCTGTAAGGTTATCGTAACGACCACCACCGCAAACACTTCCGATACTTACATCCTTCGATTTAACCTCGATAATTGCCCCTGTGTAGTAGTTTAGTCCTCGCGCAAGAGTAAGATCAAGCTCCACATCACATGAAAGCCGGCTTCTCCCGATGTAGGCAAAGAGAACCTTCAGTTCCTCAATTCCCTTCATCCCTGCTTCAGAATTTGACAGAAGCTCACCAAGTTTCGCCAGTTTTTCCTCAGTATTCCCTGTAAGCTGAAGAACAGGCTGAAGATCGGCAATGGCTTTTTCAGAGAGTCCCTTCGTGGCAAGTTCTGCATTAACCGCTTCAATTCCTATCTTATCGAGTTTATCAATTGCAACGGTAATATCGGTTATCCTGGCTGATTCACCGATATAATCAGCTATTCCTGAAAGGACCTTGCGGTTGTTGATCTTTATCACAACGCTCACCTTAAGCCTGCCAAAGACCTCGTCGACTATTCTAATAAGTTCATATTCATTTAAAAGCGAGTTGCTACCGATTACATCGACATCACACTGAAAAAATTCACGGTATCTGCCTTTCTGCGGCCTGTCGGCTCTCCAAACGGGCTGGATCTGGTATCTCCTGAACGGGAAAACGATCTCATCACGGTGCTGAACAACGTAACGGGCAAACGGAACGGTAAGGTCATAACGTAATCCTTTATCGCTAATTCCTTTCGTAAATTCCGAACTTCGTTCTGAGGCTTTAGTGAATTTTTGATTGATGTGAGAAAATCTATTTTGCTTTAAATATCTTACTAATCTATTATTTGTATTATCTCTACGACTTATCTTAGATAGTTCTTTATCATTAAAATAAATACCTATGAAGAATTCTATTTTATTATTTGATTTCCTAAATGTTTCTATCTTTTCCTTAAAAGACTCAAATGTAATATCCCCCTTTAATAATGATTTCCATATTTTTATAAGATCAGATTCTTCATTCTTTTTGAATTCTTCAAAAAATTCTCCTGAATTCAAAATTTTAAACAATAATTTGTCTCCTTCATTGCCATATTTACCAAGCAGTGTGGAGAGGTTTTCCATCGCTGGGGTCTCGATAGGTTCAAACCCGTATAACATGAATACTTTTTTTATTGTATCAAAGATATATTCACGTTTTCGAACTTCTTCTGATGAAAAATCTCGTGTACCCCTGGGGATTGATGCAGCTGATGCCATAATATTAATAAAATAGAAGTTAGAAGGCAAAAGTATAAAAATAAGGTTAAAATGAAAGAGATAACTTAGGATGATGGTCCTGAAAAGGTTTCATAAGCCTTATAAGATTAGGAGACTTTAAATAAAAGGCAAAGCTTAATTTTCTTTACTCTTAAGCACAAGTTTCTGAATACCCCAGCTTGATATAGGTATTGGCTCTCCCCTTGTACCTGATCCAATATTAAGTAACTTCATTATCCCGCTTGAATCTTCGCCTCGTGTTTTTACTCCTTTCTGATTAAAAATACCGGGATCGGGAATTGGTTCATTCGTTGTTAATAGTATATATGTATCGATACCAAAGGGTTCTGACACTCTTAATAAGACACCTCCTAACTTCATTTGATTTAAAGGAACACCTGATGAACTTAGTAATGGCATTCTGTTTTCGACACTTCCAGAAAGCGGATAGATTAGCTGCATTTCCCCTTTACTGTCAATCGAAAAAACATAAGTATAACGCTTGCTTCCATCCCATTCTGCAAGATTTGCGGTATCAGTTTCAAGTAATAATTTCAAAATATCACCATTAACTACTTTTTCTCCTGAATGTATAATTTGTTTTGTTACTGTATTCTGAAGGTGCAGGCTGAAGGGGAAAGAACCATCATCAGGTGGACCTGAAAGTGTTAGCCATGCTTTTATTTTAGACAATCGGAGTACTTGTTCATACAGACTATCCACGCATAAAACAATATCATTTTTACTGTTCTTAACCGAAATGAAATTCGTTTCTGATGGCAATGTTATATTAAAGACTGAATCATTTGCGGAAATTTGTGGAAGAACAAAACCATAGCTTAATAGATCATTTTTCCACCTTCCTGACAATATATAGTTTGCTTTTAATGAAGACTTAACAGTAACTATTGAAGATTCATTTTTTAACTTTCCAACCAAGGCATCATAAATTCCCCTGGAAGGAGGAATACTAAAATATACCGCACTACCATTGGGAATTATTTGATTTATTTTTTCTTCTTGTAAACTAGACCCAAGGTTTACCAACTTTCCTTCAGGTGTAGTAATAAACCATTTATTCATATTATAAAAAACTGCAAAAGCAGGTTTGTCCTTAAAAGGAGCTTCAATTATTACGTAATCATTTTTACTTATTACTTTCTTTTGTAACAATAAAATTTCATAAAGCTGATTATAATCAAGTGGCGAATTTGGTACATATACCTTTAGTATTGCATTGTCAGGAACACTCCACGTTTTTAATTCAAATAGGTCGCCAGGTTTTACACCCTCTAAATTTCCAGAAAGCAGATTTCCGGAACATTTATTCAAATCCTGGTTTGCAGTAACTCTGATCAGAAATATGCTTCCGTTGGAATCTTTACGTTCCAAATCACTTCCGGGATAGACGCCAATGGCTATTCCTCCCTGCAAGGTTATTTCAGAACCCTCAGTATTTATAACGGCTAATAATGTTTTTCCTGTCAATAGTGTTTTCTCAATACCGAATAATGATTGTTTCTTTCTTGATTCTGTAGCTGCCAGAACAGGTTCCTGGGCATTACCATTATATTTGAGTATAGCCCTTACACTGTTAAAAATATCTGATGCAGCAGAAATTGAGGGTAGTGATTTCAATGTTTGCAATAGTGCTAAAGTAAAAGCTCCATGAGGATTTCCATCTGAATCTTCCTGCTCCTGGGCACGTTCAAAATCCTGAGAAGCGGACATTATAAGTACCCCATTTTCTTCAGGAGGAACAACAGAGGAGGGATCGTTTGCATCGTAAGAATCATCCGGGGAAATGTATCGCATTTTGGGTTGTAAGCCCAAAGGAATTCCACGACCTATTGAACCACTATGGCAACAATCGAAAATGACTGTCAACACGACACCTTTTTCAACAAAACTGTTAAATATCCTTGCTAATTCCTTATCTCTTATATCTTTAGCACCTAAATAAGAATCTGCCGGTATTATTGTTTCATCTTTCTTATCCGCTTCGGTCGAAGCGGAGTTTTTTACCTGCGAACCATGCCCTGCATAGTAAATAACAGCAACATCTCCCTTAGCAGAGCTTTCTAACAGGTTTTTAAACCCATTAAGAATTACCTCTCGCGAGGCTTCCTGATTACTGAGCAGCTTAATTTCTTCATCTCTGAAATCGAATCTTGACAGTAAAACTTCCCGAAAAGTTATTGCATCATTATTGCAGCCATCAAGATTAGTCAATCTTCTTCCAATAGAGTTCGGATTATACAGATCAATTCCGATAACAATTGCCCTTCTATGTATTGCTTCTCCTGCTTTTGAACAGAGGCTAGAAGCGAAAAATATTAGATACAGAAACAAAAAATATTTTTTCACTAATTTGTTCGGATTTCAACATAAAAATAATTCAGGTTTAAAGTAATACCTCATGAATCAAAGTTCTATAAACCTAATAAAACAAGATAGCTTTCAAAATATCTTCTTGTCCGCTAAGATAGTATCTGGCAAATTGAATATCTTCAGGGTTGAGTGAAGAATAAGGTATAAGACATAGATCAATAATTCCTGTGAGCGAATTTATTCTGATTGCTGCACCAAAATCATGCAAATTTTCTGTCTTCCATAAACTGCTGCTTTCTTTATTATAAATTCCTGCAGCCAGGACTATAAATTTACTATTTTCTGCATCTTCAGAGTATTTCAGCTCCTTCAATTTTTTTAACTCACTCATCTTATCTCTCAAATAAAAACCACCGCTTGCTTTTTGTGTCAAAACTACCTGAGGATGTTCATTATCGAGTTCAAATATTTTGGTGTTTCTGATAAAATCAATAGCGATCTGATCATGGTCAGACTCAATGAATAGTCTGCTCTTTAAAGTCAGGATATTTTCAGTACCGTTAAATTTGATCCTGAGTGTTACATTACTACCTGGTGCAATTTTTTCGAATTCACCCATTATTTCTTCAACGTTCCTTACTGATTCGGAATTTACTTCCAGTACTTTAGCTCCTTTATATTGTTGGATTAGTTCAAAGGAAGGGGCATTCTTTAATACGCCATCAATTACAGGCTGGTGTTCATCAGAATTGGTGATTACTTCGGATTTAGGAGAAGATGATCTGCTAATTTGAGAAAAAATCAAACCAAAATATGCACGCTTAACTTTACCTTTATTACTAATAATATCATTAAACAATCGAATAGAAACTGCTGATTCAAGGGCAAAATTAATTTGTGACTGCCAGATTGAACCTTCTCCCGGAGTATCTGCAAATGCAATTTGAGAATTTATCCCTGCCACTTTCCCTGTTTTGTCAATTAAAGGGCCTCCGCTATTTCCCCAAATTACTGTTGCAGTTGTTTGGATAAAGCCAAATTTTCCTGTAGTTCCTCCTCGTGCACGATTTTTTGCACTGATTATTCCATCAGTTACAGTATATGGATACTCACCCAGTGGATTGCCTATTGCATAAACACTCTCACCCACACGAGGAACGGCATCTGAAAATTGAAGTTCGGAAATTTCCAGACCTGGTTTCCCTACGAATTCCAGAACTGCAAAATCATAAAACGAATCTCCTCCAACTATTTTAACCTCATATTTTTTTCGTGAGATACTAAAAATAAAAATACTGCCCGTATCAGATGAGGCATTTTCAATAACATGGGCATTGGTAATTACATACTTTTTATTGCTTTTTGAAACAATAAATCCTGAACCTGAACTCTTTGCACCGGAAAGATCAAGTGCTTTGGCATAAGCTTCTGTAGAGGCATACGATTCACCCCTGAAACCGAGAGTTTTTTTTGCAAAGTCGCTTTTATAAACAGCCACTGTAACAACAGCACCAAGTGCACCTTCAATTACATCGGAAATTGTTTGTGAAAATGAAATCAGTGTTAAAACATTAAAAACAAAAATTAAGGCTATATTCTTCATCATTTATCATATTGATACAAACTTAAAATATAAAGTAAGTCTATTACTCAACATAGGTCGATCTATCATAGGAATAGAGTCGATACTAATTTTTAACCTTTTACTGAACCTTTTACTTAATTGATTGATTTGCACTTATACATTACAAAAATTAGTCAGCCACCATAAAAATGGTGGCTGACTAAAAATTGTGATAAACTATTTTAGTTTGTAAGAATACTATAATTATTATAAACTGCTCCACGATTTATAATTAATACCTTGTAAGATCCTGTCCATTTTGGTACCCAGGCTACATAGCATTGATCAGTATTATCATCATCTTTTGCTATTAGAATATTATTTTCATCATAGACATACAGATCCAGATCAGTGTCAGTATCCCCTATAACAGCTATTTCGGCTCGCGCTTCACCCTTAAATGCAATCCTGTACTTATCTGTATCTCCGGCAAGAACCTGATCGCTGTGCCTTACAGGGCCATCAACTGCCTCCCTCGACTTACTGATTTTTGTTTTTTCAGCGATAGCAAGTACCTGAGGGTTATC
Source organism: uncultured Bacteroidota bacterium (assembly GCA_903844815.1). Taxonomy (GTDB): domain Bacteria; phylum Bacteroidota; class Bacteroidia; order Bacteroidales; family VadinHA17; genus LD21. The sequence goes on from CAIMVD010000320.1 coordinate 13,316, forward strand.
TTTAGCGAATATTTTGGCATCAGCAATTAATTTTGCAGGGTTCAAAATGTCAGCGGTAACAGTTTCAGCCTTTGCCTTTTTTACGTGAGATCCTTCAGAAGTCTTAGATTCAAGTTTTAATTCACCAGCCTGGTTGTTAGCAAGTATTCCGACAGCTGCCAGGAGACTCAATGCATCTTTGTGCTGATAGCCATAATTTGCCAGTTCCTGAGCAAGCTTAATCTGGGACAAAGCAACACTTGGAGTAACTTCTCTTGCCGGTTTATCCTGCGCCCCTACATTATTAACAATCCCTACTATGAGGAATAAACTAAATACGAAAAATAATTTCTTCATAATCTTTGGTTTTATTGTATAATCGTAAAATTAGCTAAGAATAATCGTAACGCCAATCTTTTTGTGCTATTTAATCTCCGATCCTGCAAAACAATTTTAATAACAGTTAGGGTTCCCCGGACATTTTTAAGTATAGATTAGAAATTACTCCATTAATACGAAACCTGCCCAATAATATGGATCTTCGTATTCCTTTTTTAGTTTTCGTAATTGATGCTGGGCATTAGAGAATGATTCACGCATAGACTGACCAGCGAAACAGTTTTCGTAAAAACTGGTCATAAGTTGCCGGGTTGCCTCATCGGGTACACTCCAGAGACTCATAAGGATAAAATCAACACCAGCCATTTTAAATGACCTCTGCAGACCAAATACTCCTTCACTTCCCTTCACATCACCGAGACCGGTTTCGCAGGCCGACAAAACAACGAGCCTTGTATTCCGCAGATCCATTAGTGAAACCTCCTTCGCCTGCAGAATACCGTTCTCTGTCCCATCGGGAACCTCCTGCCCTGTCCATGCACGGTTGGCCCCGGCAAACAAAAGGCCTGACCTTAAAAGAGGATCTTCCACAAACCCTGATGCAAGTCTGTCAATTCCCATTAGCTGAATTTTGCTATAATCTTTCTGCGCATCTTCAAAAAAGAACCCATGTGTTGCCAAGTGTATTACATTAGGTGATTTTTTCCCTGACAGTGATTTAAAAACTGCTTCTGTTGCTTTATCAGAGGTGAAAACAGTAGAAAATATATTATGTTGCCGGCACCTCTCCTCTATTGCTGTTACTTCGGAAAGCGTACCTGGAAGATATCCCATTTTTTCATTTCTGGTTTTCTCATCTGGCAACCGGATATTTCTTACTGCCATAAACTCGCCAACGGAATCATTTAACATTTTCTGAGGCTGCTTCTCGTTCCACTCATAATTTATTCCACCAAAAAATACAGCGGAAGTACTGTCAATAAACAAAGTGTGTTCATTCTTTCCTGATGCGAGTACCCTTGTAGAGCTCAGGCAATTCAGTTGGTAACGGTCGCTTAATCTCTCCTTTGCATTTATTGCAATAGCCTGTAATGAAAGCTTGTTAAGCAAACCTGAGGGTGAATACCAGATAGTTTTCGCTCCCGAAAGATGACTTTCTAATGGTTGCCATACAAGTTTATACAATGCATTTGATGAATAGAGTGTATCAGTTGCAATAACAATATGGCCACGGTTTAACCCATACAACTGACTAATATTCCTGATCCCTTGGCCATTCGTAGTTTCCTTCAGCAATTTTTTGAGGTCTCTTTCTTCAAAAAGGAATACCATTTTCGGTACTTCATATTCCGGCCGGATAACCAATGCGCAGTAGTAGGTACTGTCTGTCCAACGTTTATCGTAATAATGGAAACTCGTAAATTCTATTGCTACTTCTTCTGGTTTGAGGGATCGTTGAACATCCTGCCATTTTACACCTGTTAATCCATTAAAGTTTTCGAATCCAGGTAAGTCCTTCACTCTGTAAATCAGCTCTTTTTCACGATTCTCAGCTTCCTTATTTAGGCTATCTAATTTTATTTTAGTAACAAGAATTTGGTCATCATAAAGTTTTGATAGTGTTTTATGAATAAAAATAAGATGGTTGTAAGAATCTATTAATATACTGTCATTACTGTCTAGGATGTTTTGCCGAAAAGCTAGATTGCTTGATAATAGCATACCTTTTTGCAATAGTTCATTGTTGTAACTTAAATTCACAAACATGGGTATTTGCTTATTGAAACGTAATGCAAAAGAGTTAAAAATTACATAATTAGATTCTATTTTATTAACAAATTGTTCCTTTTCAGATTCACTCATAAAACCAAAATTTTGACGGATCTGAGTATTGATGTTATCATTTGCTTGTATATAAAGAGGCTCTGCTTTAGTGTAATTACTTAAATTATCGTAAAAGACTGCAAGATTTTTTAAAGAGGAAGCATAGGCTGGACGGTTTTTACCAATAATTTTTTGAATGCCAATCGCCTCAATAAATAATGATTCTGCTTTTGAGCAATTACCCATAATTTTATACATTACAGCCAAGGAACCAAGTGTTGTAGCATAAAAGGGATGATTTTCACCCAGCGTTTTTTTCTGAATTGCCATTGTCTCTAAATAAAGAGGTTCGGCTTTGGCACAATTACCCATATCATCGTAGAAAACAGCTAGATTCAATAAAGAAGAAGCATAATAGGAGTGATTTTCTCCTAGTGCATTTTTAGTAATATCTTTTGCTTCAACAAGTAATATCTCAGATTTAGTATAATTACCCGTGTGTCTATAAATCGAACCTAGATTTCCAAGTAGTGTAGCATAATCTAAATTGTATTCGCCAAATGCTCTTTTCCGAATGGCGATTGCCTCAATGTACAATTCCTCAGCTTTGGCGTAATTACCTCTGTTGCCATAAAACGAAGCTAAATTGCTTATCGAGGTAGCATAATCGGGATTATTTTCATATAGGTTTTTTTTAGAAATCTCTGTCGCTTCAATATAAAGCGTCTCAGCTTTTGAGTAATTCCCCATGTCTTCATAAAACCAAGCCATGCTTCTTAAAGAAGCTGCATAATCTGGATGACTTTCGCCTAGTGCTTTTTTACGAACATCTTTAGACTTAATATACATCGACTCAGCTTTTGCATAATTTCCCGTATTTTTGTATATTGAAGCTAAATGATCTACCAAAGTAGCATAATCGGCGTTATTTTCACCTATTGTTTTTTTGTACATCTCTGTTGCTTCAAGATAAAGCTGCTCAGCTTTTGAATATTTACCTCTCTTTTCATACAAGAAAGCTAAATTGTCTAATATGGTTAAGTAGTTTGGCTGAATTTCAACAGACACCTTTTTACTAATTGATAATAACTCAATAAACAGCAGCTCAGCTTTTTCATAACTATCAGTCATTCTGTATAACACAGCCAGATTGTATAATGAGAGAATATAATCTGGATGACTTTCCCCAAATGCCTTTTTATAAATATTATTTGCTTCAATAAACAACGGTTCAGCTTTTGCATAATTCCCCATCTTATCATACAACCATGCCAAACTTTCTATAGCATTTGCATAATCAGTATGATTCTTACCCAACGTTTTTTTGTATATACCTGATGCTTCGACATAAAATGTCTCAGCTTTTAAGTTATTACCAGTCCTTTGGTACAAATCAGCCAGATTGTATAATGAGCTCGCATAATCCGGATGCTGTTCGCCAAGAACTTTTTTTCGAATGGATATTGTCTCAATATAGATAGGCTCTGCTTCAATGTAATTTTCCACCCCGAAATAAAGCATACCCAAGACATTTAATACGTCTGCATAGTTTCTATGTTCTTTACCAAATTCTATTTCTGCAGCATCCCGGGCTAAAATAGCAAATTCAATTGCCTTTTGGGAGTTGCCTTCCTGTGAGTATTTTAAAACCTGTTGGTTGTAGAATTTCCAATTGTTTTGTTGTGCACAACAAAATAATGATGATATCAACAAACCGATACTAAGTGCTAGTATTTTCAAAATGTAATAAAATTTGTACGGGTAAAGCATCTTTAATAATTCAGGTGGATTCTAAGAAAGTTGACTTGTAATACTTTTAATATTATATTGTCATACAGGCTATTACAGACTATTTTCCAATAATCTCTTTTATTCCAATTATCTTCTTATTCAATATTTCAATCTCCGATTACAAATTTTCAACGGGAGCCAACTTTTTCTGCAAAATGGTTATTTGATTTTCCTTTTCTGCCAATTCTTTTTCCAATTGTTCTGCTTTTATATTTGGCTTACTCAATATCCCCTTAATAATTTCAAACTTCTCTTCCCCAACTGATGTCTTAATGAGGGAATACATTTTTTCATCGTATTTTCCTTTTTTCAAATCATTTAACAGACTAAGTATAAAACTATCCTGAGTTTCTGAATATTTAGGCGTAAAACAAAAACCCCGGTAACAAAGCGTAAAGTAACTTTACCAACCCCATCCTCCACCAGTCTTAATCTCAAGTTCAAACTGGGGAAATGCTGTCTAGAAGTGATTATACATGTCATTTGAAAACCGAATTACATACATCCAGGACGAATCAGGTCTAATAATATCATCCTCTATCATAATGAATTGTGTTGTTGTTTCAAATATTTCTAAAACCATATTACTTGTTTTAAGGAATGTTCCTATGATACGATCCAGCCAAAAGAAAATCGCAATTAATAGTCGCAGGAATTTCCACTAAATTAATCAATTTTCCAGGTCGGTCTACACTAATAATTTTGAAGCAGGAGTTCCTCTTAAAAAGAACTTCCTTTTCTCCATCACTATTTGTCAAGTCACTAATATCTTTCCCATTACTGTTTTCCTGAAGTGTTCGTATTTTCCATACAACTTCAGAGTTTTTATAGTCAAATTTTGCTGTTGAAAGGAAGTAAGGTATTTGAAATTTCTTTCCAATGTGTTTGCTAAACCATTTCATAATTTCATTTACATCACATGGATTATCCATTCTATAAACTATTTCTTCATTAGCTGGTGGCATTTTATCTAAAGCCATTTCAAGATGATTAGCAAATTTCTCCTTGCATTTTGAATCCAAAGATAACCCTTCTCTTAAATTGCTATTAATCCAACCCGAACATCTTCCGGTATAAGCCAAAATATAAAATGCTTCATCTTCTGATAAATTATACTCGATCATTCCATTTAGATTGGGATCAAGACTTTTATCTCCGTTTCTGTATCTGACAAACCATTTTTGAAATTCGGAATATGCTTCCTTTAATTCAAGACCATTTTGCCGATCTTCGTGAAGACAATCTGAAAGAAGTTTTTCAGTATTTGTCACTCTTTAAGTTTCTTTAATTGCTTGTCGCCTGCTAAAGAAGTCATTTGTGTAACTGCAATTTTATTTAATTGTACCAATCGAACCGACTGCGGCAATTCTTGACGTATAAGAACAGCATTTATACTTTCCAAATTAGAAAGTACAACCAACTGTTCAATATTAGCATAATCACGAATATTTCCTTCTTTGTCAGGATTTTTATGTCGCCATTCGATTGCCGTAATTCCAAATAGGGCAACATTTAACAAATCAGCTTCGTTGGCATAAACAAAGTTGATCTGTTGTTTGGTTAATTCAGAAGGTATAAGGTTTTCTTTAATCGCTTCTGTATGAATATGGTAGTTCACTTTGGCTAAAGTACGTTGTAAGTTCCATTCAAGTTTAAGACGATTATTCTCGTCTTCTTTCAGCCGTTGAAATTCTCTGATTAGAAAATACTTAAATTCCGGAGAAATCCACGATCCAAATTCAAACGCGATATCCTTATGAGCAAAAGTACCCCCACCATATCTTCCTGGTTTTGAAATGATTCCAATAGCGCTTGTTTTTTCAATCCATTGTTTTGCTGATAATACAAATCCATTGCTACCACTTTCATTTTTAATGTTACTGAATTCAGTAACATTAAAAGCAAGATTGTTCATTTTTTCCCAAAGCCCTATAAATTCAACGGTATAACGTGTACTCAGCCAATGAGAAATAACCAGGCCGGTAGTTTCGGCATTTTTATACCTTGCCATATCTGTTAATGAAATATAATCTTCACTATTCAGTGAAAATGTTAAAATTTCAAAATCATTGATTTTCAGAGTTCTGTTTTTATTCATTGTGCTGAAATTTCAAAGCTCAGAGTCCTCTCAAAGAAATTGATTATGTCGAATCCTCATCTCTCTACTTCAAATATCGTCCTGTCAGCATATTTCTCCAGCTGATCCTGGGTGATTATTTCTTTCGGTGCTTTAATATCATTCAAAACTTGTAACGCTCTCTTGTAAGCATTTTGGAAACCAGGGGTCTGAGGCGCTGCTACTAACAGATCAAAACGTATGTTTTTTAACCTGGCTTCCTCCGAGAGATAATTTAGTTTTGCATTAAACAATAATGCCCTGTCCGAAATCAGATCTTCACTTCCCAAATCAAACGATAATCCTTTAACTGCATTGATAGTATGGTTTTGCCAAACCAGATCAGAACGAAAATAAGCCAGTTCGGTTTTTATTATAACTGGTGGTTTCAGAAATCTGACAATTTTTTTGTCTTTAACCTGCAACATCCTTTTAAATGCTGAAGCTACCTGTCTGTCGGATCGGTGCCTGTATGTTTCTAATTGTAGTTCTGAAGAAACCACCAAAGGAAATTCTTCCGGAAAATATAGCCTGAAATATTGGTCAGAAACCCTTTCCCAGTCATAACAATATTGAATAACAGATTTCGATTCTGTAAACTGAAGTGGAGAGGATTCCTTTATCAAAAAGTATCTGTTAAGTATTTTATCGAGATTCTCATCAAGATCAGATTTTTCAATTCCCCGAGCTTTTTCTTCGAATGATTTCAAATATATGCGAATGGTTGGTTCTGAAAAAGTGCGGTATATAGATCTGAATTTAACAATCCTATGAGGATAACGGAATACCAGTTTTTTTTGTTCCTGGAAATACAATACAATTCCAATGTTCAACTCTTCGCCCAGAAACTGAGAGTGAATATACTTCAGTAAACTGTATTTAATAACATTTGTCATTTTACTGTATCCTTCAGCAATGAAATGAAGTGTCCTTCATTCTGTTGTAAAGTACAAAGGTATGATTTAATATCAAAAAAAAATTACGGAAACGGTTCTCCGTTTTGCACGACAGTAACTAACCATGGCCTGGTACTGCCTCCCTCCATTTCCTTAATAAATTCTATTGCATCAAATATTTCAATCATAACTTCGATCCAAATACTTTATAAAAACAAAAAACGAAAGGCTAAAATTCTTACCTCTCGTTTCCTTACTTTTATCTTTATACTTTTATCTATTATCTTGAATATTAGTACTTTTCCGGCACAAAAGTCTGGTCTGTCACCGGGGGCCTCACGTAGGCAATATCGTGCTTGAGAGGAGGCAGCTTAAATGGTTTTGGAGTGAGATCCTCATAAGGTATAAGCGAAAGAAAATGGTCGATGCAGTTGAGCCTTGCCCTCCTTTTATCATCGGCATGAACTACATACCACTGCGACTGTTTTGTGTCGGTATAGGAGAACATTTTATCCTTGGCCATTGAATAATCAACCCACTTATCACGGGATTCAATATCCACGGGACTTATTTTCCACCGTTTGGTGGGATCTTTTATCCTGTCCTGGAAACGGTTCTCCTGTTCCTTATCGCTTACTGAGAACCAGTACTTTATAAGTATTGTGCCCGACCTGATAAGCATCTTTTCAAATTCGGGGCATGACCGGAGAAACTCTTCGTATTCAGACTCAGAGCAATAACCCATTACTTTTTCGACAACAGCCCTGTTATACCAGCTCCTGTCGAAGAGAACTATTTCGCCCCCGGCAGGAAGCTGTGATACATATCTTTGAAAATACCACTGCTATTTTTCCTTTTCGGTCGGGATCCCAAGAGCCACAATCCGGCAGATCCTTGGATTGAGACTGCCGGCTATGGTCTTTATTACTCCTCCCTTTCCGGCGGCATCTCTCCCTTCGAATATTACAACAACCTTAAGTTTATTTGCCTTGACCCACTCCTGAAGCTTGACGAGTTCTATTTCCTGGTTCAGCAGTAAATCCTCATATTCTTTCCGACCCAGCTGCGTCTTCTTTTCCTGCACGATGTCGCGATACAGAGGGCTGTTTCCCGAAACATTGCTTTTGTCTTTCTTCTTTTCCTTGTTATTTCCCATGGGAGGAGTATTACATATTAAAACTACTGAATAAACGGAATCACAAGAGGGTACCTGAAAAGTTCTCCTTTTGAGGCTTTAATGCTGGCTATTATTATGCAAATTACCTTGAGGGTTCCCAGAGCGAATATTATAGGAAATCCCACAATTATGATGCATAAAGGGGCAGCAAGTACCATGTAAAGAAGAACCGACAGTTCAAAATTAAGTGAATTCCTGCCATTAATATTCACCCATGATGAATCGTCTTTTCGAGAAAGCCAGCAGATGAGCGGACCCAAAACCCCTCCAAACGGGAAAAAGAAACCTGCAAATGCCGACAGATGGCATAGCATTGACCAGTTTCTTTCTGTTTCTGATAATAACCTGTTCTCTTCCATGACAGTAAAATAATAAATTAATTTTGAAACTCGCCGGCAACTTGCTTTTTTTATTTTCAGGCTGCATTTATGCGGTACTTAAAACTCCTCTTTTAAGTATCCATAACAAAGACGATTCTTATTTGGGTTTGCTGCATTGGAATTACTTTACAAGACGCTTCAGGTCGGCAGGTAATAGTCCATCCGGATTGTCCTTATCAATAGTATGCTGATTATAGTAATACATATCTGAATCATCGGTACCGATAAGCATCTTAAAACAGTATCCGGAAGTATTATCGGGGCCCGGACCAACTTTATGAAGTATGAGTGTTTTTGGAGCTTTGTTCTCAATCGCCTTAATTATTTCATCTTCCGACACAATCTCAATATTCAGACTGCAAACCGCCTTAATCTTTTCAATTGTTGATATATCCGGAGAGAGGTCTTCCTTTTTTACAAGGATAGTCTTGCCGGCAACTTCAGGAATATTTTTATTATAATATCTCAGGTATCTTCTTCCGGTGAGGGTGGGGTCATCTGAAATCATCCCGGCGTGTTTCTGCATAAACAGGAGGATTGCTCCCATCTTATATCCGTAGTCGAGATCATCCTCACCAGCCGATGACAATGGGACTGCACAGATCTCTGGCATCTGTCCAAGGTTTCCAACATTTTTACCCTGGAGAAGATTTATAAAATTAAAACTGGAATTCGACTTGTCCTTCTCAAATTTGGTCTGTGAAAGCGTAATGAATGAATAACCTGTTTCCTTTCGGTGCAGTTCAAAGCCGGAGGCATCGATGAAATCGAAAGGAGTAATCTTCCAGTATGCCCCCATTGTTTTCCGGGCAAATGAGTTAAATGCGGAAAACTGGTCATCTTCAAGGACAACAAATGTTTTCGACAGTTTAAACTGATTTATTTCATCCTTATTCGGGAACGGTGCCTGTCCTTTCAAAAATATTGGGAAAAGAAGAAAAAGAATTAAAAGCGTGGCATGTCTCATCTGGGGGTAAATTTATTCTCCGGGGAACATAAGTGGATGACTTTCATTAAACTTACGGATATAAACGAACATAAGATCCTTCTTTTGTTTCCTCGAAAGCCTGACATACTCCTCATAAAGTTTGTCATCCTTCATAAGCAGCAACTCTGTGTTGTCGCTATCAAAATCCAGTACCTTTCCTGTTTCAAAGTCAATAAGATATTGCTTCAGTTCTGTTCTGGAAGAGTTTGACTGCCTGTAAGGATCATAATATGAACTATAAGGCGAATAATAATTCCCGTAGCCATAACCATAAGGAGAATAGTAGGGATCATAGTATCCGTAAGGGGAGTTATTATATCTTGAATCGTATGTTGTTACATCGGCTACAAAATGACAGATAGTCCCTACAAAAGTGATCCTGTTAAAGTTTCCCTGAATTTGAACGTAAAGTACTCCATTACGGGCATATCCCCAGATATTATTCCTGATAACTTCCTGCCGTACTCCCATATCATCGTAGAAATACATTCTATCCATTTCCATGAGCTTTTTAAAGAACTCTCTGTCGTTATAATCGACTGAGGTAAGGAGTTTTGCCTTTGGAATGGGCTGATTTAATTTTACCTGCTCAAAATTCAAATAAATTCCATCATTGAACCTGAAATCAGGAGTATATTTTATCAACTCTTTCGTCTCCTGAGCCAACAAATAAGCATCAGGAACGCAAAAGACAAACAGTGCTATAAAAAGAAATATCCCATTTACCCTTCTCATAAAAATGATTTTATTCAATACCTGGTCAAATATAATACCTTAAGAGCAAATTTAATCTTTTCCGCCGTTGATTGTTAATTAGCCTTAATGTATATTTATTACATATTTTGTATAATTTTACAAAATGTCTTAAAGCCTAAATATAATGAGTGAAACCCGAAAAGGAAGCAACATTAAAAACAGTCCTACCTGGCAATCGGAGAATTATTATTATGAGAGCAGGAAAAAAGTCGAGACCTATTCGATAATTGCCCTCTTCCTTTTAATTGGCGCTGCAGTTTTAATATCTGTAAGCCTCAGGCTGCCTGCCGGTATACTGATAATTGCAGCCTCATCTCTCGGCATTATTATTTACAAAAAGACAGTTGTGCTCTATAATGAATATACACGATCATTAGACAACTATATTGTTCTCAACAGCAAGAAGGATGAAGTCCTGAATGAGTTCTCCCACAAGATCAGAGAACCCCTGAATACCCTTGTAATTGTTTCCGACCTGCTCATCGAATCGGAGATGAACAGCGAACATAAGGAATTAATGGAGACGCTTGTCGCTTCAACAAATAATATGGTGACAACTGTCAATGAATTAACCATGCATTCTTCAGGAAACCTTGTATATGAGCAAAGGAAACCTGTAAATTTCAACCTGATGTCAACAGTCAGCAGCACTATTGACCTTTTCAGCCACAGGGAGAAATCAAATCTGAAGTTTTATCTTGTCAAAGACCATCCGGGCGATTTTGAATTTCATGGTGATCCGATAAATATTAAGCAGCTATTTCTGCATCTCTTCAGTACCATCGAGAATTCCACTTTAGGGACTCCTACCGAGATATCGATTACCGTTGACAAACAAAAAGGAACTTCTGTTGAAACCCTTATTTCTCTTACGATTGAAGTGGATAAGGAAATTATTTTAATTAATGAAACTGGCCGGGAACCGAGCCTTATTGCAAGGCTGATCTCTTCCAATAAAGGCAGCTACAAACAAAAGGCCACAGGCAGCCATTCAAAACTTAATATTCTCCTTCCCTTCACGAACGTTCTTGAAGAGTCAAAACCAGCAACAGCATCATCAAAAATAGAAGAACTAATCAGAAAGGAAAAGAGCAGGAAAGAGATGAAAGACCTTAGGGTTTTGCTTGTTGAGGATAACATAATAAATCAAAAGGTTACTATTCTAACTCTGAAATCGCTTGTAAAATCTATCGATACTGCAACAAACGGGAAAGAAGCACTTGATAAATTCGGCACCTCAAATTACGACCTTATCCTGATGGACATACAGATGCCTTTAATGACCGGGCTTATGGCTGCCGAAAAAATCAGGGCACTTGAATCTACAACACATTCGCATATCCCGATTATAGCAATTACAGCAAACGCAATGATAGGAGACAAGGAGAAGTGCCTTGCTGCAGGAATTGATGATTATATCAGTAAGCCTTTCCAGCCTTCGGCTCTTGTCGAAATAATCAAAAGGATAATTTAGCTCTTTTTGACAAAAGGTTTAAATCCTATAACCATTATGTCATCCACTTGTCCGGTATGTCCCATCCAGGATTTGAGGTTTTCATCAAGAATAGATTTTTGATCCTCAACCGGGAAACTATGGATCGTAAGCAGCAGGTGCCTGAACCTCCTGTACATAAATTTCTTTTCCTCTCCTCCTCCAAACTGATCAACATATCCGTCGGAAAAAAGATATAAAACGTCATCATCTTCAAGATTAAGCTCGTGGTCGGAATATTTCTGTCCATCGGGATTCATACCAATTATGATCTTGTCGCCCTTTATCTCATTAAGACTGTTATTGCGTATGAGGTACAAAGGGAAAAAAGCACCTGCAAAAACAAGCCTCCTTTCAGCTTTGTCGATTACACAAAGGCCTATATCCATGCCGTCGCGGATAATGGTTCCAATATTCTTTGCCCTGCTGAAAGTTTTTTCAAGCCCTTTGTCCAGGATCGAGAGGATTTTCGACGGAATTTCGATCAGGTCATCGTTGATGGTCTTCTCAATTATTTCGAGGCCTATCATCGACATAATAGCCCCAGGCACTCCATGCCCGGTACAGTCGGCGGCTACAATAAAAATCTTTCCTCCTTTTTCACCAATCCAGTAAAAGTCGCCACTGACAATATCCTTTGGCCTGTAAAAAATAAATGAATCTTCAATGTGCTTTCTAAAAAAAGCTTCTGACGGCAATAACGCTTCCTGAATCCGCTGGGCATATATCAGACTGTCGGTAATCTCTTTTTCTCTCATCTCAAGCCTTCCCTTCTGATCGGCAGCGAGCACCAGTGCATTATCCTTCTCTTTAATAAGCCTGTATGCGGCAATAAGACTACGGGTCTCAGTCCTGCTAAGAAGGTAAACAACAGAAATTATGATTGCACCATACAGAAGATACCTGTAAGGTGTAATTTGAGAGCTGAGAATAATGCCTGAAAACCCGGAAACCATGTCTGAAACATGATTAATCAGATTTTCAATGCCATATGTAAAAGTCAATAAATCCATCACTTACTACAAAGATACTAAATATCCGTACCTCTGAAGTATGCGATATCGAAAATTGCCACAAAGGCCCTAAATAATAATTTCCTCGTCACCCGCCCTCTCCAGGCTGAGATACCTGCCTGATGGGGAACTTATGAACGGACCTGCTCCAAGGGAATCCCATTTATTGTCAATAGCCAGAATAGTCTCGGGAGATGAACAAACAACATTCGGCCATCGCCGGGGGAAACCGGCTCCTTTCCTTGCCTTTATTGTGCCATCAAGAAAAAGAGTATGCGGCGACAGATATTCATGATCGCGCTGCGGATCAGTATTTCCGAGAACCTGCCATGCCACCGTATGATAATCGCGTGTATCAACTGCTGCATCAACAGCCACGATGACGCATCCTTTAAAACTATCGCCTTTTCTACGGCACTGTTCCTTGGCCTTCAATATGGAGGAGGGATCATCGGGAGAAGCGACAGAGATTATCACAATGGGGATTCCCGACCCGATAAGATCGCTGTTTATGCTAACTATTGAGCTCCCTTCCTCCAAATCATAATCACCATCCGCCTTAATTCCGGTACCTTTTTCGCTACTTTTCCCTGCCGCGGTTTCCTCTTTATGCTTAACAGTGGCGTCAATACCTGCCTTGCCCCCGAATGAAAAAGCATCAGATGAGTGATCGAGCACATCGAGCGGGCCTCTGCAGAACAGAAGATCCCTCGCCAGATCAACATTTTCAAACAGATGCCGGGCTACGTCCAAATAGTTTCTGATATCTATATCCCCGCTTACGACAATGAGATATTTGGTAAACATCATCTGTCCTGCGCCAAATAAGGAACTCAGGACCTTCATCCCTTGTCCGGGATATGATTTTCTTATTCTGACGATGGCGAGGTTATGTGCAATTCCTGCATCGGGCATGTGAAAATCCTCTATTTCAGGCTGCATGGCCATCTTTATCGGTGCCAGGAATATTTTTTCAGTGGCTTTTGCAAGCCAGGCATCTTCCTGAGGCGGTATCCCGACAATTGTTGCAGGGTAGACTGCCCTGGCGGAATGGGTTATACAAGTGACATGAAGCCGGGGATACCAGTCAGCCAGGGAATAGAAACCCGTATGGTCTCCGAAAGGGCCCTCCCATACAAGCTCTTCCGACGGGTCCACATAACCTTCAATAATAATGTCGGTATCGGAAGGAACATAAAGCTCATTGGTTATGCAACGAACAAGATTAACCCTTTTGTTTCTAAGAAAGCCGGCCAGGAGGTACTCGCTGATATTTTCAGGAAGAGGTGCGGTGGCTGAATAAGTATATACGGGGTCACCACCAAGGGCAACAGTCACCGGCATTCTCCTGCCAGCCTTCTTCCATGCTTCATAATGATTGGCGCCAGTTTTATGCCTCTGCCAGTGCATGCCGGTGGTGTTTTTATCAAGAACCTGCATGCGGTACATTCCGACGTTTGGAGATCCTGTTTCAGGATGAATTGTGTGGACCATCGGGAGCGTAATAAAATTCCCTCCGTCATACGGCCAGCATTTGAGTACAGGAAGTATTCCCAGATCCGGAGTCATGTGGACTACCTGCTGGCAGATCCCCTTTCTTTTGCTCTTTTTGGTAAGAACAGAAGCCATTTTAAACAGTGCCGGAATAGCCGAAATTTTGCTTTTAAATGACCCGCCACCTGAAGTTGCAGTCTTAAATATGGCTTCAATTTCTGCACCTGCATCATCGAGGTTCTTTCGTCCAATCGCCATTGCCATTCGGTCATCAGAACCAAAGGCGTTTATCAGTACAGGGAATTCCTTTCCTGTATTCTCGAAAAGCAGCGCCTTGCCACCCGATTTTGTTATCCGGTCGGTAATTTCGGTGATTTCAAGAACAGGATCGCAAAAAGTCTTTATACGAATGAGACCGTTCCTTTTATCGAGAGCGGAAATAAAATCTGAAAGACCATCATATGCCATAGTCTGAAATAATAAAATGAAAACCAAATATATTCAATAAGGGGACATGAGTCGAAGAAAAGAACAGTTGGATATATAAAAACAATAATGGGAACTATTCTTTACGATTAGTTCCCATTCATCTTTTTCAGCCAAGGCTGATAGGATGTCAGACTACTGTTATTCTGGCCGGCTGCCTCTTCCGATACTGGATCATGTTCTGCAGCCCACGGCGTTCCGGTTTAGCCATTTAAGGCTGCACCTTCCGGCTGTCCATTCGTCCGTTTTAAGGCGGACTTCCCGGGCGAAGTTCCTTTTCCGAATTTGCGCTAGGCCCTTTCGGATCGGGTTTCGGCTCTCCTGATGCGCAGTCCCGTGGGTCTGATTGAGTCGTTTTCAGTATCACTTAAGTTACCTCGTCCGCCTCCGCATCTTTCGAGCAGCCCTTTATCGCTCGTCTGATATATCAAATGTAAACCAGGAATCTTCAAAATGCAAATAACTAAAGCCGATGTTATAAACCGGATATTAACAAAAGATATCAACAGCTGTTAATAACTCCGGAAATCAAGACAGGATAGATCGTTCAGGACGATTTAAGCAACACAAATACAGATGTTTTTAACAATCTTTTTAATGATTTTCTGTTGCTACAAAGGAGTATTTATAAGCGGGAAAATCAGATAAACATATTTATAGCAGAACAAACGGTGTTTCAGAGGAACCGGAAACATGCAACCTGAAAATCATACTGAATATCATATGACGATTGTGTTGCAGTAAATGCATGGATTTATGAGGAATCATCAGGGAATGCAGGAATCGTTTTTGATAAAACCAAAAAAGCAAAAGATGTAAGAAATATTTGGTTAGGGAATTTACAGGATTTGGGAATTCTTCACAATTTTAAGTTGTTGGGGAAAGTTAGCATGACTTTGTTTGAACCTTTGTGAAAAATACAATAGTGTAAACATTCCCAGACATGTTTTCTTTTGATTTTAAACCTGTTACTAAAAACATGAAGAACTATCTTTTAATCCCTGTTATTGCAGTGTTTGTCAGTTTTACCGCCCCTGCATTTTCCCAAACCGTAAGCTACACCTACGATAATGCCGGAAATATGACCGGACGACATACAATAACCTATCCACAGAGCCTTTCAGCAAAGGCGGGGCAGGGAGAAAGCGAATCAGTAAAAGCGGAAACCGACCTTACTTTTGAAAAACAGCCGGTTAAAATTTATCCCAATCCCACTTCGGGATTTCTCGAAGTAGAAATCCCGGAAGAACCAGATAACAATGAAAAAATTCAATTACTGGTCTATGATATGGGCGGAAGAAAAATCCTCGATCTCAGGCAGGAATCTCCAAAGACAATTATTGACCTTTCAAGGTATCCAAACGGCATGTATATCCTGAATATGAAAAAGGGAAACCTTGTTTCGCAGTGGAAAATAATTAAAAAGTAAACTTTTCTCAAATAATAAGCCCCCTGTTTATGAAATTATCTAAGTTGCTCAATTCTAAAAGAGCAGTATCAGTTTTGTTGTCGGTGTGTTTCGTGGTTGGTTCCCTGAAGGCACAGTATCAGCAATATCCAAAGAGTACTTCGGATGCATTAAACCAAAGTTTAGCTGTTGGTACTTTATCCGGTTCCCTTTCTGTCTCTTTAAAGGGAGCTGCAACCTATTCAATTCCTTTAAATATTCCCGTTGGTTCATCCGGTATGGAGCCAAATCTTTCCCTTTCATACAACAGCCATAATAAAAATGGCAATCTAGGTATAGGTTGGGAACTAAAAGGCATATCGGAAATAATGCGGTTGCCTTCAAACTATTATAATGACGGAACATCCAGATCAGTTGAATTGACCACGCCGGATGTATTTGGGCTCGATAGCATGCGATTACTGCTTATTTCGGGAACACACGGATCTGACGGGGCTGTATATGGGACAGAACATGAAACATTCATACGAGTAATATCTCATGGAACAGCCGGGAATGGTCCTCAGTGGTTTGAGGCCAGGACTAAAAATGGCAATACAATTGAATATGGAAATACCTCTGATTCACGGGTTGAAGCGAGCGGATTAAGCACTGTCTACAGGTGGAGGGTTAATAAGATAACTGATGTAAATGGGAATTATATAACATTCAGCTACAATGAGGTATCGGGAGAATCAACAATCAGCGAAATAAGATATACCGGTAATACGATTATTGGAATATCACCATATATTAAGATAGTTTTTTCCTATATAAATAAAACTGACCCTTCATTCATAAATGCGGGTGGAGTAAAAATTCCTCAGACCAGGCTTCTTACCTCCGTTAAATTTTCAACCACCGCGGGTTCCAATATAAGGGAATATACTTTGAAATATACTTACGATTTCTATAC
>CAIMVD010000321.1 GCA_903844815.1 uncultured Bacteroidota bacterium
CATGGAAAATCTTAAATTAGAACTTACCCTCGACATTTTCAAAAAATACACCCTATCAGCAGAAGAGATGATTACAGTCCGCGGTGGCGAGATTGATCCCGTTATAAAAACTACACCTCCCCCTGTTAAAATATAATATTTTTGGAAAAACAACTTCAGAAAGACAGTAGGAAGACTTCTCAATTTTACGTTTATCGTTTTCTGTATATGTTATAGTAAGATATAAGTCATAAATTCTTCATTTAGAAACTACAAGAGACGTCATAAATGAAGTCATGACACTGACCTATAGCTCAAATTTTGATACTAAATTATAATGATTTGTCATCGGCATCTTAATAATTATGACCATCCGCCTGACAGCAGAATAGAGTATTCCATATTGGGTTTGACTGTCAAAGCAGTGAATGTACACACATGACATATTTATAAAAAAGTTGAAGTATTTAGTTATAATGTTATAAATCAAGATTAAAATAAGTAAAAATCATAAAAATTGAAAAGTCAGGTTTTTCATATCGCATGGAAAGGTATTTAGCCGGAGAAATGAGTAATTCGGAGAAAGAAGCTTTTGAGGGAAGAATCAAAAAAGATAAAAACCTCCTCGAAGAAATCAATCTCAGGCGCAGCATTGACAGGATAGTTGAAAAACGGGATGTCCAATCGCTCCGTAATAAACTCTCTGCAATTGAAAAAAACAGGAATTCAAAAAGACGGCTCCTGCAGCCACAATCCGGCCCTTATTTAAAATATGCTGCGGTTTTTCTGGGAGTCGTTTTAATAGGAGGCATTGGACTATTCTCAGGCAACAAGCTAACCAGTGTCCAGATTATAGACAAATATTATAAGGTCTATGAACCTCCTACCGGACAGAGATCGGATAAAGTAATGTCAAATGATGACTTCATAGTTGCGCTGAACCTGTACAATACTCACGAATACGGTAAAGCTGCAGTATTTTTCAGCAAAGTACTTGAAAGCAATCCTGAAGATATGCAATCAGAATTATTGAATGGTTTGTCAAATTTTGAAGATAAAAAGTACCCGGAAGCCAAGAAATCTTTCGGAATTGTTATAAATGATAATAACAACTTCTTTGTTGAAACAGCAGAGTGGTATCTGGCATTATGTTATGTCATGACCGATGAAAAGGAAAAAGCTAAACAATTGTTGAATATTATAAATAAGGAAGGAGGTATATATAAGAAAGATGCAAACAGAATATTAAAAAGATATAAATAGGATACGTCCCTACCTGAATATTTGAAAGCCCCCTGTTCGATGAAAATGTGTGAGTTGAAATGTAAAACAAGTACAACAAAAAGAGAATTATATGGAGACATTAAAGAACGAAATCATGAATAGTCAAACGATTTTAGCTGGAATATCGCACGAAATGAGAACCTACATGAATGCCATTGTAGCCTTTTCTTTTCTGATGCAGGAGAGTTCTTTTGACAATGAAGAACGAGAAGAATTCAGCAATCATATTTTCAACTCATGCGAGCAACTGATGCAACTCTTTGATAGTTTTTTCGAATCAGTCAGAATCGATGCCGGAAATTCTATGGCCAAAGCTAAGGTCTGCAAGGTGGACAACATCCTTGATGAATTAATTCCGGATTTCAGGAGAATGATAAGGAAAGATAGTGAAAAAAGGATTGACCTTATTACTGACATAAGAATTGATGCTTCTGCACGGGCATTAGTCGACATTAAAATGATTGACAGAGTAATACGCAGCTTGTTTTTAAATTCCCTTAAAAATACAACTTCAGGATACATAAAGATAGGTCTCTTCAGCAATGGCGACCAGCTTACATTCTTTGTTACAGATACAGGAAGAGGCTATGCAAAATGCAGAGATTTCCTCAACGCTGAAGATATAAATGAATCGTTTTTGAAGCATGATGATATTGCCGGAGCAATAAATATTAGCATGATCAAGAAAATAATTCTTATTATGAAAGGCACAATCCGTATTGAACGTAACCATGCAGAAGGAGCAGGAATATATTTTTCAGTCCCTGCGAAAATCTTCAAGGGTTACAATACCGGGATGAATGAAATTATTTATTCAACAGAAGTCACCTGTCATTGCTAGGAATTTATAATTCAAACGGACCTAAATCAAAATAAATAAGGTAGAAAACTGAACAGGCGGAAAAGAAGAAGATTTTCTTCTACTTTTTACGGGCAATAATCTTGGCTTCAGTCCTTCTGTTGAGTTTTCTGCCTTCAGCGGTGGCATTATCGCCAATTGGAAAGGTATTGCCATAGCCTTTGTATTTTAGACGATCCGGAGAAATCCCTTTGCTGACAAGGTATTTTACAACAGATAGTACTCTCTTTTCAGATAGTACGAGGTTATATTCATTTGATCCTGTGGAGTCGGTATAGCCCCCTATTTCCATAACCAGATCTTTATTATCCGACAGAAGTTTAACGAGGTTGTCAAGTTCAGTTCTTGATTCAGTTTTTAGCTCCCATGAATCAATCTCGTAGAAGACATTGGTTAGCTGAATCTTTTCTCCTATTTTTAAAGGACTCAGGTTTATTCTTTTAACGAATGGTTCGGCCACCGGATGCTCCCCTTCAAACATAAAATTTTCTGAATAGAAAAGGTAATCCTGCCTGCTTACGTTTATGCCATAATTGAAGCCAGAAGGAAGACACACCAGAAAGTTCCCTGAAAGGTCAGTTTTGTTTTTAATTGTGACCTTGCCTGTTGAAAGGTTTATAAGCTCATAATCTGCCATTAACAGCTTTCCTGTTTCTTTATCATATACTTTTCCCTTAAGATATGAAACGGGATTAGGCCTTGCTGATTCATAAAGATTAAAAAAGAAGATATCCTTGCCATTGGTTTCATCGCGAATCGATGAAAAATAGGCTTTTTGACCTCCTGATTCGATTATGAGTCCCATTTCATCATTATAGGTATTTATCGGGTAACCAAGGTTTTTAGGTTCAGACCATGAACTATCGCTGTTCATCCTGGTAATATAGAGGTCAAAGCCTCCCATTCCGACTCTGCCGTCAGATGCAAAATAAAGAGTTTTTCCGTCAAAGTGGATGAATGGGGACATTTCATCCCCCGGAGTATTTATGACACTCCCCATGTTTACAGGTGTTTTCCAGATATTTTTATCATTAAGCACAGTATACCATAGGTCTTTGCCTCCTGAGCCGCCAGGTCTGCTGCTCGAAAAGAATAATACTCTTCCATCAGAGGTCACCGAAGGCTGAGATTCCCATGATGTTGTATTTACCGGCCATTTGAGATTGGATGGTTCTGACCATTTCCCATCATTATAAACTGAATAATAAAGATCGCAACTTCCCAAACCGGCCTGACGATCACATGCTGTAAAATACATATATCTGCCGTTCGAAGAGAGCGTCTGTGCACCTTCATTCTGTGGAGTATTAAGAGGAAAACCTGCGTTAACTGCTTTTTGCCAGCCTGTATCGGCAAAAAAGCTAAGGTAGAAGTCCTCCTGAGAGTTTCCAAAATACCTTACTCCTTCAGATCTGTCTGAATGCCTTGACTGCCTTGTGAACATAAGTGTCTGACCATCGGCAGTTATTGAAGGCCAGTATTCATCATCGGTTGTGTTAATTGAGGGGCCAATACTTACAGGATTGAAAGGAATCGGATGCTTCATGGCATTTACAGCAAATTCGCAGTTCTTTATATTCTTTTCTGCAATTGACCTGTTCTTTTCCAACATTCCCTTCTGGCCAAGGTATACTTTGAAGTGAACCAAAGCACGTGCATATTCGCCTGACATCATTTCCGCACCGGCAAGATTGAAAAAAACAGGCCTGTAAAAGAGAGAATCGATACTTACAGCAATCCTGTATGCTGATACTGCTTCAGAATACTTCTTCTGTTTTGATTTTATATCCCCAAGCATCATATATGCTTCGAAAAACCGGTTATCATGAATTATGGCTTCCTCAAATAATTCTGCAGCCCTGTTGAGTTCAACATATTCATAGGCCATCATCCCATCCCTGTAAAGTTTACCTGCCCTGTTCGATGCAGTATGCAGGCTTTGCGACCAGCAGAAGCCGGAAAATACGGAACCCGTAATTATTGTCAATATCAATATAAGCCGCTTCATTACTGTTCTAAGGTATGTGCATATACTTGTGCGCCTGAAGGGAAATCCTCCATGCAGGATTATGCTTTATATATTCAACAATCTGCGGAATAACTATCCTTGATCTGCTCCATTCGGGCTGAAGAAACAGCATGCAACTGGTGGAAACCAGCCCCCTGTACTTTTCAGCCCATTCAAGATCGCTCTCATCCTGAATAATTACCTTAAGCTCACTGGCAATAAAGCATATACTATCCAGAGGTGGTATATTCCTTTTCGGAGAAAGGCATATCCAATCCCATTTGCCGCTCAGAGGGCGTGATCCTGACGTTTCAATAAATGTACTAATTTTATTATCATAAAGTCCGGCGCAAAGGTAGTCGAGGTTCCACATCAAAGGTTCCCCACCGGTAACCACAACCGAATCTGCACCCGATTTTACAGCATTACTTATAATCAGGTTTGTTTCAACAGGCGGATAAAGATCTTTATCCCATGAAAAACGTGTATCGCACCAGGAGCATCCCACATCACACCCGCCAAGACGGATAAAGTATGCTGCTTTGCCTGTATGATAACCTTCACCCTGGAGAGTAAAAAACTCTTCTACAAGTGGAAGGCTAAGACCCTCAGGTATATTTACCGGATTAACTACCATAACTTTTCAAATCTTAATTTTCTGCTTAAATTTATAGACAACAACCAGATAATGCAAATTGTTGAGTGAACTATTTACCCGATCCAAAAAGCAGGGAATAATCGCGAACAGCGGATTCCTTTACCCAGTTTTCAGGAATTATTTTCCAGTTAACTGCCGGTCTGGGATTTATAGTCTTTTTTGTTTCGATCGATTTCAAAATGTAATATCTAAGATCTTTGTCGGTGGATGAAACAAGCCTTGACCTTAGTTCTTCCTTGCTGATGCCTGCACCTTCAATGAGGTGGCCTCCCCCACCGTTCCCACGATAGGAGTTGACAGCAACCTTATATGTTTTAGCTCCTTCAAAGGGTCTGCCATCAGAAAAACCGGTAATGATTATCCTGGATCCTTCAGGCTTGCTGACATCAACAGTGTAATCAATGCCTGAAGCAGAATCAAAATTATAAGGCTGGTTCCTCAGCCACACTTTTCCGTTAGTCATAACTGGTTTCCCGTCTTTCCCTAACCTGAGTTTAAGAAGCTGATCACCAGGAACTTTCATCGTATTAAACCAATCACCATAGGAGTATTCAAGATACTTGCGAATCTCGTCTCCAGTTAGCAACATTGTGTAAAGCATGTTTTCAAACCTGTATAGTTTGAACATATCGCCAACGGTAACCGGTCCCTCAGGAATCTTAACATCGAATGACAGGGGTGCCGCGAAAGAGATATCTGCCCCTGTTATCTCAAGCTGAATTGTATGTATCAAATCAATAAATGCAGATGGTCCAAAATACGCATCCCGCGACGAAATGTCAGTTGCAGCAGTGCCAATAACCCGGTTGACATACTTATCAATTGTCAGGTGTTGTTGCCGAAATCTGGAAACGAACTCAGGATCAGGCTTATAGTCAGCCGTATTGATAATGGAACCCCTGAGCATTACCTTGCTTTTACTTTTTGCTTTTCCCGATATTATATTTATGTCAGCCTGTGCAATCTTTCCCGAGTGGCTCCCTGCATTCAGGATCAGAACAGTGTCGCCTGCAATGTTAACAAATTTCTCATTTGCGACCCTGTGATCATGCCCGTTGAAAATGACGTCAAACCCTTGCACATTATAAGCCACTGCTGCTGAGCCATTTTCGTTAAACGATCCTCCGTTCCTGAGGTTTTCTTCTGACCTGTCCCATCCGGAATGAAATAACCCTACAATAATATCTGGTTTTTCATCTTTTATTAATGGCATCCATTTTTTTGCGGTTTCAACCATATCCCTGAACCCGATGCCCCGGTACAACTCCTCCGGTAACCAGTTAGGTATGGCTGGTGTTACCATGCCGAAAACGGCAATTCGTATCCCGTCCTTAACAATGATTTTGTAAGGCTTGAAATAGGGCTCGCCAGTTTTAACATCAACGGCATTAGCCGCAAGCAGCGGGAAGTTATATTCATTAACAAGCCGGTCATAAACAGCATGACCTGCTTCGAGATCATGATTGCCGACAGTACATGCGTCATATGCCATATAATTCATTGCTTCGGCTAAAAGATGCGGAGAAGCGGTATCGATAAAGTTATAATAATAAACTTCCGGCTGGCCCTGAAGGTTGTCTCCGTTATCTAAAAGAACTACGGCATCCTTCTCTACCCGCTCTTTTTTTATGTATGTGAAGCATGATGCCAGGGAAGCATCAAGGTTCTTTTTTTCGATATAATCATATGGCAGAATAACTCCATGAACATCGGTTGTCTCCAAAATAGTGACGCTTTTCCTTCCAGTAACCGAACAGGAGATAAGAAACAGCAAAAGTAAAGTTCGCAATATTTGCAGGGTGAAGAATTTTATTTTCATTTTTAAAATATTTATTCGTTTATAAGTTCATAACCACCTGACTTTCCTGCCAGACCTTCTGACAAGGTTATGGGCTTCGTCTTTTGTTACTGTTTTTAATCATTAAAATCTAAAATTAATGTCCAAACTTATGAAAGAATAATCATTTATAATTATTAAAACGCATGTTTTAGATCATTTCAAACTGATAATTATATATTTGCTGGCAATAAATACTTTTCAATTATGGTAGAAACAGGACTCGAAATCATTTCGGGAAAGATCCCTGAAGGTTTAAAAGGCAAAAAAATCGGTGTTTTATGCCATGCTCCAAGCATCACTAAAAGGTTTGATCATATTACAAATATTATATGGGAAAGCCCCGATTGCAGGCTGACCGCTATTTTTGGTCCCCAGCATGGTATACACGGGCAGACACAGGATAACATGATTGAATGGAATAGCCAGTTACATCCGGTTTACGGGATACCGCTTTACAGCCTTTACGGCGAACACCGTAAACCAACACCAGAAATGCTTGCCAATGTTGATGTCCTGGTGATTGATCTCCAGGATGTAGGTGCACGTCTCTACACATATATATGGACTGTGAAGCTATGTATGGAGGCTTGCACAGGAATGAACATCCCTGTTTGGATCCTCGACCGGCCTAATCCCATTGGAAAAGTACAAATGGATGGCCCTGTCCTTAAAAATGAGTTTTTCACCTTTGTGGGAGGGGCCTCGATTCCCATGTGCCACAGGATGACTTTGGGAGAATTAGCACTATGGCTCAGGGAGAAATATTATCCCAAATGTGACCTTAACATAGTTTGGATGAAAAACTGGAAAAGGTCAATGCTATACAATGAAACAGGGCTTCCATGGGTACTGCCCTCACCGAATATGCCTACTCTTCAGACAGCAATCGTTTATCCGGGGACCGTTCTGATTGAAGCCCTTGATCTCTCGGAAGCAAGGGGTACCTCAATTCCTTTCGAGCTTTTCGGGGCACCTTACATTGATCCGGAAAAACTTAAAAAAAGGCTTCTCGACAGGAAAATAGCAGGTTGCGCATTCAGGGTTCATGACTTTATCCCCACCTTTCATAAATTCAGCGGTGAGTTATGCAGGGGCCTACAGATTCACGTAACCGATATTGAAAAATTCAGGCCTGTTGAGACGGCAATGGAAATTTTCGACGCGATAATCGAGACAACTCCCTCCGGGTCACTTAAATTTAAGACACCTCCTTACGAATACGAATATGATTTAATACCCTTCGATATATTATCCGGCGATACAGGGATGAGAGAAGCGTTGATCAGCAGAAGCGATCTGAAATTCGAAAAAGAAAGATGGAGGGATGAAATTAATGATTTCAGCAAAGAGTTCGGCCAGCTATCTGCTTACCCTGAGAATTAAGTTGTACAAGTTGGCTTAAAGGAGGTATGATACCAATTTCATGGATTTATTTAAAGAGGCCATCATCCCGTAAAAGAAGCAAAATAGCTGAGTGAGGAACCACGGAATATTTTTCCCTGTTGAATTCTATCTCAATTGCACTGTTCTGAAGATATACAGCCTGATCGCCTTCTTTAGGCTGAAGCGGGACATACCGGGGTTCGTCGGATACATTTTTCCATGGTTCATCGCTGTCGTTAACCGAAGGGATCGGATATCCTGGTCCAACCTTTACAACATAACCGATCTGCACCTTTTCATTCTCATTAACTCCCGGTGGAAGAAAAAGCCCGCTCCTGGTCTTTGACTGTGGAACTTTAGGTTTGATAAGAATCCGGTCTCCTATTAGAATCAGCTTGTCCAGATCCTTTTCATCGAGTAGTATACCCATATTGTTCTTTAATTGTTGACAAAATTATTATTTTTCAGGACATTCAGAAACCACACCGGCAGAATTAATTAATATTGCATTTCCATTAAACAGTCAGATTTGACAATGATATTGAATATGAGTTCCGATATTTACTATTCAATAAAGGCCCCATCGCAGGGATTGTATAAGGAAAAGGGGAGCCGTTTCATTTCATTTGCCCATCCTGTTTCGGAACAGGAAGAGATCAAATTGATTCTTGAAAAAATTCGGAAGGAGCATCATGAAGCACGTCACCACTGCTTTGCCTGGATGACAGGGCATGACAGACTCAATTGGCGGGTCAGCGACGATGGCGAGCCATCGGGAACCGGGGGAAGACCTGTTTTGGGACAGATAAATTCTTTCGGACTTACTAATATTCTGATCGTTGTTACAAGGTACTTCGGAGGAACATTACTTGGTGTGAGCGGATTAATTAATGCATATCGCACAGCCGCAGCCGATGCGATAAAACATGCCGAGATAAGGGAGTGCCTGCTTCAGCATTACTATGAAATTACCTATCCTTACGATGCAATGAATCAGGTAATGAAGGTCCTGAAGGAGGAAAGCATTACCCAGTCGGATCACTCGTTCGACCTTGTATGCAGAATCCTTCTTAATTTCAGGGCCTCATCGCAGGAAAGAATAATCACAAGGCTTTCGCGGATCGAAGGGCTCAGTTGTAACTACCTTGAAACACGATGATATAAGTTTCGGACCTAAAAGTTTTTATATAATTATTAACATTTGACGATGTTCAGGCAATTCTTGCGTATTTTTGAAACAACTTCTTCAACCTGCCCCCAAATTAAGGAAGCCTTATGAAAAGCAAAGACCTAGTATCAATTGATGATTTTTCTACAGAGGAGATCCTGAGGATCCTTGATCTCACTGAAGAATTTGAAAAACAGCCGGTAAGCAAACTGCTCGATGGCAAAGTAATAGCAACCTTGTTTTTTGAGCCTTCAACCAGGACAAGACTGAGTTTTGAGAGTGCCATAAACAGGCTTGGAGGCAAGATAATTGGGTTTACCGATGCCTCCAGCTCCAGCGTTGTCAAGGGTGAAACGCTGAAAGACACAATATTAACTGTTAACAATTATTGTGACCTTATTGTGATGAGGCATCCCATCGAAGGAAGTGCAAGGTTTGCCAGTGAAATAGCCACAGTGCCGGTAATCAATGCCGGCGACGGAGCAAATCAGCATCCTTCACAGACCCTCCTCGACCTGTATTCAATACGAAAAACTCAGGGGAGACTCGACGGTCTGA
The DNA here is from genome assembly GCA_903844815.1 of uncultured Bacteroidota bacterium. Lineage (GTDB taxonomy): Bacteria > Bacteroidota > Bacteroidia > Bacteroidales > VadinHA17 > LD21. The sequence continues at coordinate 9,738 of CAIMVD010000321.1, forward strand.
ATATATTCATGGTTGGTGATCTGAAATACGGAAGAACTGTTCATTCGCTTATGATGGCCATGTCGAGATGGAATGCGACTTTTAATTTCATATCGCCCGAAGAGCTTAAGATGCCTGATGAGTTCAAACTGTACCTCGATAACCTGGGACTTAAATATTACGAACATATTGATTTCACCGATATCATTTCGAAGGCCGACATTATCTATATGACACGCGTTCAGAAGGAACGATTCTCCGACCCAATAGAGTACGAAAAGGTAAAAAATGTATATGTCCTCAGGAACTCCATGTTGAAAAACACAAAACCGGGTATGCGGATACTTCATCCCCTTCCAAGGGTTAATGAGATACATCAGGATGTGGACGTCAATCCCAAAGCCTATTACTTCGAACAGGCGCTTAACGGAGTCTATACCCGTCAGGCAATTGTATGTTCATTGTTAGGAATCAAATAAGGAAGAAAGAGCCATGAAAGAAGCAAAACAGATGAGCGTAAGCGCCATCCAGGATGGAACCGTTATTGACCATGTACCTGCAAGCAACCTCTTCAAGGTAATTCAGATCCTGGGGCTCGACAGAATAGAGAACCAGATAACTTTCGGCACAAACCTTGAAAGTGAAAAGCTTGGAAGAAAAGCAATTATCAAGATATCAGGCCTCTTCTTCGAGGATGAAGATATTAACAGGATCGCGCTGGTTGCTCCCGATGCAAAACTGAATATTATCAAAGACTATGAGGTAGTCGAAAAAAAGGTTGTAGAAGTGCCCGACACTATCGTTGGTATTGCCCGATGCATGAACCCCAAGTGCATTACCAACTTCGAAACTGTAACCACAAGGTTCCGTGTAGTATCGAAAAAGAATGTGGCCTTAAAATGTCATTACTGCGAAAAAATAACTACTCAGGAAAACCTTGAGATATTTTAATAACCTGAAACCTATCTTAGCCTGTCGTACGATTTTACCATTTCATCGTCCTTTTTTATTCCACGGTATGCAAGAACCGGGAACACCAGCAAAATAACAGGGATCAGCATCATAAACCCCGGTTTAACTGAAGCTCCGTAGGTTTCTACTATCAAACTGTAATAATAAACAGAAAGAGCAAGCAGCAGAATGACAAAAACTATCAGACTAAGAACAAGCCATAACTGAAACTTTCTGTTTTTATATAGAAACAAGGCAATCAGTGAAATTAAAGGTATAAGAATAAGCAGGGTGGAATAAAGATAAAGAGGCTCGACTATTTGTGGTTCCAGACCCGCCGAATCCCTTATGATTCCGGCAAATACAACTTTAATAACAGTTCCGGTGTTTTCACTAAAGGTCAAATAACTCCCGCGGAGCAATAAAAGCGAAAGAAGTGATGCAAGTGCAAGAAAAAGTGACTGAATTCTCTGGATCATATAATTGAATTTTAGGTGTTGCAAACTTAATTCCTTTTAATCAAAATTGAAATACATTGAACCAATTAACTATTTTACATTTATTTAACATTATTTCAGAAAATGCGGTCGCGTTAAGGAGCATAAATTTCATAAATTTGTACGGTCTTAAAGGGCCTAAACTTTATTCAGATTGGTTAATAATTCCGGATAAAGATTAGACATTAAAAGTGTAGCTTTAAAACAAATCATAAAGTAATTTTAACCAACAATAATGAATAAGAAACTACGAACAACCATAACAATTCTGCTGATTGTTTTTCTTGCAGGTATTATATTTTATCCGAAGTATAAACCGCTTCTTACAAAAGAACTGAAAGGACCGGGCAATTCTCCGGCACCACTCAGGCAGCAGCAGCAGAAATTAAATGCAGTGGGATATGTGATAGTTCCTCAGAACATGAGTCAGATGATAAACCAGAATGGAACTCTTCGTCCTGATGAGGAAGTTGATATGTCGTTCGAAACATCAGGGAAAATAGTAAATATTAACTTTACTGAGGGAACCAGAGTAAAAAAGGGAGATCTTCTCGCCAAAATGAATGACCGTCCCTTACAGGCCCAGCTTGAAAAGCTCAATGCACAATTAAAACTGGCAGAAGGAAAGGAATTCAGGCAGAAGAGCCTGCTCGACCGCGACGCAATAAGCCAGGAAAGTTACGACCAGATTCAGACTGATGTTCAAAGTATAAAGGCCGACATTAACCTTGTAAAAGCCCGTATCCTGGAAACAGAACTTCGTGCTCCCTTTGATGGTATTATTGGTTTAAGATATCTCAGTGAAGGAAGTTATGCTACATCTGCAACCAAGATAGCACGACTTGTTAAAGCTAAACCGATAAAAATAGAATTCTCTATTTCGGAGAAGTATGCTTCGGAAATAAGAATAGGCTACCCCATCACCTTTCAAACTAAAAGTTCAGAAAAGATTTATCAGGCAGCGGTTTATGCCATTGATCCCAAAATTGACCTTAGCACCAGAACAATCTCACTCAGGGCACTTTATCCTAACACGAATGAAGAGCTGAAACCCGGTACCTATGCAGGCATAACCCTGGAGTTGTCGAAAATCGAAAATGCTGTTTCTATTCCTACAGAAGCCCTTATTCCTGAAATGGAAGGAGAAAAAGTATTTATCTACAAAAACGGAAAGGCTCAGTCAGTGAAGGTCACAACCGGACTAAGAACCGAATCGAAGTTACAGATTACCAGTGGGCTTAAATTTGGTGATACACTGATAGTAACAGGAATTATGCAGTTGAGGCAGAATCTTCCTGTATCGCTCGACTCAATTATTTTAAACAATTAGACGGAATTCCGATATGAGTCTGTCATCAACAAGTATCAATAGACCAGTTCTGGCAACAGTTTTTGCCATTGTAATTCTGCTATTCGGAGTCGTAGGGCTCACCTTTCTGGGCGTCAGGGAATTTCCCAGTGTCGACCCTCCTATTATTAATGTTAGCACCTCCTATCCCGGTGCAAACTCTGACGTAATTGAAACACAGATTACCGAGCCCCTTGAGCAATCTATAAACGGGATACAGGGCATCAGGTCGCTTACCAGCGTCAGCCGTCAGGGTGGAAGTGATATTACTGTCGAATTTGAGCTTTCGGTCGATATGGAAACTGCAGCCAACGATACCAGGGACAAAGTTTCCCAGGCAATGAGGTTACTGCCACGCGACTGCGACCCTCCTATTGTAGCAAAGGCTGACGCCGATGCGAACCCTATTTTCCAGTTTACAATTGAAAGCGATAAGAGGTCTTTGCTGGAATTGTCGGAGATGGCTGAACTGACCTTTAAGGAACAGCTCCAGACAATTCCAGGTGTGAGCGCCGTAACAATCATGGGCCAGAAACGCTATGCAATGAGGCTCTGGCTTGATCCTGTCAAGCTGGCCGGTTATCAACTGACCCCTCTCGACGTCAGGAATGCAATCAATCGTGAAAATGTTGAATTACCTTCAGGAAGTATTGAAGGTAGTACAACTCAGTTGACGATCAGGACTCTTGGCCTCATGTCGACGCCCAAGGAATTTGACGACCTTATAATAAAACAGACGGGCGATCAGATTGTCAGGTTTAAGGATATTGGCCGGGCAGAACTGGGTCCGGAAGACATCAGGGGAATACTTAAAAGGGACGGCGTACCAATGGTAAGTGATGCCATAATTCCTCAGCCGGGTTCAAACCATATTGATATAGTGGATGAGGTTTACAAACGCCTCGATTATATCAAGAAAGACCTTCCTGAAGATATTCGTTTAAAAGTGGCTTTCGACAACACTCAATTCATCAGGAAATCGATAAATGAGGTCAAGGACACAATCTATATCGCCTTTGCTCTTGTTGTTGTAATCATCTATTTTTTCCTTAGAAGCTGGAGAGCAACCCTCATACCAATCCTTGTGATACCTGTATCACTTATCGGGGCTTTTTTCATAATGTACGTTGCTGGTTTTACAATAAATGTCCTGACACTTCTGGCTATAGTGCTGGCCATCGGGATTGTCGTCGATGACGCAATAGTCGTGATGGAGAATATTTATGTGAAGGTTGAGAGCGGGATGCCGGTAAAACAGGCAGGCCTTGAAGGATCGAACGAGATCTATTTCGCAATTATCGCCACAACAATTACACTTATCTCTGTGTTTTTTCCGATTGTTTTCCTTCAGGGTATAACAGGAAGGTTATTCCGTGAGTTTGCAGTTGTAATGGCTGGCGCAGTAGGGATCTCTGCTTTCCTGGCCTTGTCGCTTACTCCAATGGCTTCTACAAAATTACTGAGGCATGAAACAAAGCACAGTTGGTTTTTCAGGCGGACTGAGAAATTTTTTGAATCTCTGAATAACTGGTATAAAAACGCACTTGAATCATTTCTAAGGCATCGTAACTTTACGTTCCTGATACTCGCAGCAGCCCTTATACTTATTGTCCTTTTGTGGAAAACAATACCTGCTGAAATGGCTCCTCTTGAAGACAGATCACAGTTATCGATAAATGCTTCTGCCCAGGAGGGTGCTACTTATGAGTTTATGCTCCAATACATAGATGATATTTCAAAAGACGTTGAAAAAATGGTTCCTGAGCGTGATGGCGCGATATCTTTTGTCAGAGGCGGCGGCATGGGTATGGTAAGGATAATGCTGAAGGATCCGGGTGAAAGAGATCGTACTCAGCAGGAAATCTCTGACCAGCTTGGAATGTATGTCAGGAAAAAGACAAAAGCCAGGTCAATGGTTATGCAACAGTCTACCTTCGGGTCAAGAAGGGCTGGTATGCCAATACAATACGTGTTACAGGCTACGTCGATTGATAAGCTGCGTGAGATTCTTCCTACCTTCATGGCAAGGGTCATGGACGATCCGATGTTCCAGATGGCTGATGTCAACCTCAAATTCACCAAACCGGAACTCAGAATCCATATCGACAGGGAAAAAGCCAGTGTTCTTGGAGTATCGACTCAGAATATCGGACAGACCCTTCAGCTTGCACTTAGCGGCCAGAGATTCGGTTACTTTTTCATGAATGGGAAACAGTATCAGATCCTCGGCGACCTTGCACGAAATGACAGGAACAAACCACTGGACCTTACATCATTATATGTCAGGAATAATACTGGAGACATGATACAGTTTGACAACCTGGTAACCCTCACCGAGGAAACTGCCCCGCCTCAGTTGAACAGGTATAACAGATTCGTTTCAGCTACCATATCAGCAGGTCTGGCCAAGGGAAAAACAATAAGTCAGGGCCTTGATGAGATGGACAAGATTGCAAAAGATGTTCTTGATGAATCATTCCGAACCGCTCTTGCCGGCGATTCGAAAGACTTCAAGGAGAGTTCTTCAAGTCTTATGTTCGCCTTTGTTCTTGCTATCATCCTTATTTTCCTGGTCCTCGCAGCTCAGTTCGAAAGCTTTAAGGATCCTCTCACTGTTATGATGACGGTTCCGCTGGCCTTGACAGGTGCCCTGATATTCATGTGGTACTTCAATATAACTATGAATATTTTCAGTCAGATCGGCTTAATTATGCTTATTGGTCTGGTTACAAAAAACGGTATTTTGATTGTTGAGTTCGCCAATCAGCGAAAGAGCGCAGGTATGTCAAAAATGGATGCTATAAAGTTTGCAGCAGCCGCACGTTTCAGGCCAATACTTATGACCAGTCTGGCAACCATCCTGGGTATTTCACCTTTGGCACTGGGACTGGGAGAAGGTGCTCAGAGCCGTGTTTCGATGGGTATTGCTGTCGTTGGCGGGATGTTCTTCGCGACCTTCCTTTCACTTTTTGTCGTCCCTGCTATTTATTCATTCATTTCGAGTGAAACAAAAATTTCAGAAGATGTAACCAGCATTCATTAAACAATAAACCGGGGAGTTTTCCCCGGGATATAAAGGTTTCATGAGACAAGTAATAACAAATAGGCATTAATGAAACCCACATGATTGACTTAAATCACAAAAACTTTAAGTATATATAATCCAATGGCGTTTAGTTAAGGAATATTATTACCAAACATGAAAAGAATATTTTACCACAGGGACCACTCTACTATTCTTGTGTTTTTACCCCCCAACCCCCCAAGGGGGGATTTAAGAACACCCCCCCTGGGGGGCAGGGGGG
>CAIMVD010000322.1 GCA_903844815.1 uncultured Bacteroidota bacterium
CAGCAACAGCTTCGACAAGCTCAGCAACAGCTTCGACAAGCTCAGCAACAGCTTCGACAAGCTCAGCAACAGCTTCGACAAGCTCAGCAACAGCTTCGACAAGCTCAGCATAACACATCAGCCGGGCCAACGATTATGCACTTAATGAGTGTTTTTTGTGATTTTAGATAGAATTTAGGACAGTGTTCCCTGACATTTTTTTGGCACAGGGCTCAGGGCACAGAGCTCAAAGTATATTAATCTGCCAGGCGAAGGACAATTTGGATCTTATATTGCTCATTAGTGGACATACCTTTCCCCATTGCGTACATAACGCATAACTTGATATGAGATTAGGCCTGGGGTGATTGTTTGATTTCAGAGAACAACCCTGGCGATCTTATTCGTGGAAGTTCTCTTATGACAACCATTCGGCCTGCTTTACACACCTGACACATGCATGGATCTACTCCCGTAAGCCTTCCGAACCTCTGCAGTCGGGTCTCAGGTGGTATCGTCTTTTTTATTAAGACATCAATATCAGGCTTCTTACTTTCAACGAACTGCAAAGCCAGATTACGCTTTGTGGTATGATTATAAATCCCATAACGACGGATCTTAACAATGCGCTTTGGCAGAATGTGCAGAGTAAACCTTCGCAGGAACTCAACTCCATCGAGGGCAACCGGCTTTTTGATGGCCCTGTCAGCGCAATGGCGTTCTTGTTCATCCCCAGCAGACGGTAGGAGTAGCGAAGACCGTAGACCATGTGTTTAAAGCTGCTTACTTTTACTCTGTCCGCGCAGGACAACCTGTTGCTCAAGCTTACGGATAACATTTTCAAATTCAGGAACAAGCATAATGGCCTGCTCTACCATAGTAAAACCTGTCCCGAGTACTCGGGATTCTCATATACAGTAATTTTAGTGATGAATAATTCTGCATTATAGAAAGAATCAGGTAATTTTAAAAGCTATCCCGCGGAGGCGGGATTTAGTTCAACAAAGGCTAAATATAATGCGGGGTTCAGAGCGATTCGAACATTTGTACATCGCATCAAGTTTTCTGGTACCCTGACTGTAAATCTTACGCAGACCCGCACCATATTTAGCCTCATACCGTTAGAGGCAATGCGCAAACAGAAATGGCAGGATGATTATTTCACGGTGATTACTTATTTTATATCTTTGTAACAGATGGAAACGAAACGTGAGATATTAGAACTTATTAAAGCAACAGCATGCAAATATTTGCCTGATGCAGAAGTATTGTTATTTGGTTCCAGAGCAAGAAAAGATGCTTCTTCCGACAGTGATTTTGATGTTCTTATAGTTACTTCTTATGATCTTTCTCCACGACAGAAACTACCCATCAAAACAGATATCAGAAAAGAGCTCCTTAAAGATGGGATCAGATCAGATATTCTAATCCAAAGTAAAAAAGAGATAAAAAAAAAGATAAAGTTGCCAGGTCATATTATTAAAAACATTTTCAATGATGCAATTCTAATATGACAAAAGATAAGGCTGAATATATTAAGAATTGGCTATTCAGGGCAAATGAAGATATTGCCGTAATAAAGAGCCTGATAAACTCCGGTGCTGAGTATTATACAAGCAGTATCTGTTTTCATGCTCAGCAGGCCTCAGAGAAATTCCTCAAAGCATATCTGGTGTATCATGATGTCAACTTTCCAAAAACACATGATTTAGACTTTCTCCTTCTTGAATGCCAGAAAATAGATAAAGAAGCTTTCCATATAGATTTCAAAAGCCTGACAGATTTCGGAGTAAGCATAAGATATCCTGATGACTTTTACATCCCTGATGAGAAAGAATCTCTGGAGTATTGTGACACAGCCATTTCCGTAAAAGAAATCGTTGAGAGTTTAATCAAATAAAGTGCACTGCCTCTAACAAAACGGTATCGGCCATGGCTTTCTTCTCTAACCACCCAGGCTTTGTAAATATAATTTAATTTTGCATACCCTGACAGGAAATCTCCTTGAGCTGCCACGCCCCATACCGTCATCTGGTTAGCATTCATGCGACTGCCGCCCTCTCCGGGACAATTTACTAATAACATGACAGTTGCATAACCTTTGACAGATCGTACAAATGCTAACTAAAATCCAAAAGTCGCTTAAGGACAAAGTATTCGCCAACACATCTATCAAAGAAAGTTTTGCATAACATGACAACTTCATCACTTGGATCGGGACTTGCCATCGTTCGACAGTTTGCCCTCACACCGTCATTATAAAACTTCTGTTATATAATTAACAATACTGCTTTTTATCAGGATAGTTCTCAACGCACAAGGATTGAAGGGTGGATTCTTTTATATCTCAAAAAAAACGATATTTGTCCAATATTTGAGCACATGACTCTATCTGAAATAAGAAAAAGCATTATATACTGGAGATTCTCTAAAGACAGAGCAATCTTTCTTACAATTGGATTATCTACTCTACTATTTCTAGAGTTTATTGCGAGGCGCATTTATAGGCCTTATATATATTCACAAGATATTTTTGATTTTCATATTGCTGACACTCTTGGAAATTCTCTTGGTACAATTGCAGGAATATTTATTATAATCACTTTCCTTGGCCGGGATAAATCTCAATATTTATTTCTTATTAAGACAATTACAATCAGCTTTGTTTTTTATGAAATATTCCAGCCTTTATTAGGTAAACCAATTGATCCTTGGGACATCCTAGCCACTATTCTTACAGGAGGATTTTGTTTTTTAACATTTCAACTTTTATTTCGAGACAAATCCTGAATGTTAGCCGGTACTGGCAATCCTTGACTAATTTCACTTATCGTGACAGTTTCCCTTCATAGGGACAGTTTTAAAATAAGCACAAATGCTAACAACGCTGGTATAGGCAATAAGCTTGTCACAATTTTTGCTCGCCACCTTGACGATTTTATCATGACGGTTAGCTTCTCACTCATCTGCCAAATTTTTTCCGGCTCTGGACAAATCCTGCATCCGGGACAACTATATCGTTCGCCGGGACTGGCAAAAATTGCGCCATGGTGGCTTGCCGCCGGGACTAATCAGACCTAAAGTACCAGGACACGTAACGGCGGACGGCGCCACCAACGTTTACTACCGCAACCGCCGAGCCGTTAGCACATATATTTGGTGCAGTGGGACTTAGCCCTCGCGCCGAGTGAATAAAGTTTTATCGTGACAAGATATATTCTGCACTTTTACCGGGACTTGCTCTCGCGCGACAGACATTTTGCCCTCGAGCCGTCAGCATTCATTGGTTCGAAAAAAACACACCTCTTGACAACTACGTTATGACCCCCGCATTCCTATTTACCATGACAAACGAATGCTAACTGAAAAAACAGGATGGTGACTGTAGATAGCTTGATTCCAATATTTTATTAAATTTGCGGTATGATTCGAAGAAAGCAACATATTATTCAATTGATTCGTCAGAAGGTAAATGAAATTGACAATACCGCTGAGGTTATACTTTATGGCTCCAGAGCCAGAGGAGATAATAAACGCGATTCCGATTGGGACGTAATGATCCTTCTTAAGCGAAGTAATGTTGATAAAAAAGTCGAACAGACATTTAGACATCATCTCCTTGACTTAGAACTCGAGATTGGAGTCCCTATTTCAGTTTTTGTTTATTCAAAAAGTGACTGGGAAGGAAAATATTCAATAACACCACTTTTTAGAAGCATAAAAAAGGAAGGGATTCTAATTCCATGACAAAGGAACAGAATGATTAAATTAAGTATCGTCTTGAAAGAGCTACCGAAACCTTAAATGACGCCAGACTTCTCGCCGAGAACGGAAGGTGGAATTCCTCTATTAATCGATTATATTATGCATGCTTTTATGCTGTTTCAGCTTTACTCTATTCTCAGTCAATAGAAGCCAAGACTCATAAAGGCGTCAGGATTAAATTTATGGGTGAGTTCGTAAAAACTGGTATATTCGATAAAGATTATGGCAAACTATTTTCGGATCTCTTTGATTGGAGACAAGAGGGAGACTATTCCGATTTCGTTTCGTTTGACAAAGACTTGACAATGCCATTAATAGGCAAAAGCGAAGAGTTTATTACCCTGATTAAAGCATTCTTAAAGTCCAACGAAATGCTAACAAAGTCGGTTTAATTAATGGCCTTCGGCAGCCTGGACAGACTCGTAATCAGCCCCCAAAGTCTATGCTTTTAACTTTATTTCCGCTTATAAAATTTTGTGGTATCCGGACTGATCCTGCAACCAAGACAAAGTCAATAGGGCTGCAGGCCGACCTGCCTGCCGGCAGGCAGGCGCGTCCGCCGTCCGCCAGCTGGCGGAGGAGCAGCGTTTTTTGCTCTCCGTTTATATAATGCACCGTGACAAGTAAATGGCGTTTTCATTACCAGGACTCATACGTAATAAGCTTTTACCGGGACAAGACAACTCGCGTCCGTTTACCGGGACTGGCAAAAAACTCGCCAACCCTGATCCGCCGGCTGGCGGAACGGCACCTAATCAAACCACCGAGCCTTTAGCAACAATACGAAAAAAACTTGCAAGTGATTCGATTATGGTGTATATTTACACCAAAAAGTTATGACTAGACAAAGTATTTCATTCACTGAACCCAATGATGAATGGTTAAAAGCACAATTGAGCAATAAAGAATACTCCAGCAAAAGTGAGCTAGTTAATGATCTGATCAGACAAGCCAGACAACAGCAAGTTCAAATCGACTGGATTAGAGCAAAGATTGATGCAGCAGAGAATAGCGGCTTTACGGATGACAGTAAAGATCAAATTCTAAACA
>CAIMVD010000323.1 GCA_903844815.1 uncultured Bacteroidota bacterium
AGAGTTGATTTCTATAAAGGTACTTTCCCTTCAAAATATGGAGGCAGGTTATCTTCCGTGACTGATATCACTTTCCTCGATGGCAATAGTAATAAGCTAAAAGGTAGTTTCGACATTGGATTAATCAACTCCAAACTTACATTGGATGGACCCGTAAATAAGAAAACAACATTTCTTATAGCTGCAAGAAGCACATATCTCGATGTTTTCACTCCTTTCAGAAGAGCCATTATTAGAAATAAGAAAAAATTTCAGTCATTCAGGGAAACTGTAAACGATGAAATGGTTCTCTATACTTTCGCTGACCTTAATTTAAAGATTAATCATAAATTTGATAACAAAAACAGCATATCTTTTAATCTTTACTCCGGTGCTGACTATTACAGAATCTTCAATAATTACGAACTTCAGAGGGAAAAAAACAAGTACACATTAATCAATAATGTCGCCTCAGTTAAAACTACTCATGTAATCAGCCCAAAATTATTTGCCTCTGCAATGATTGGTTTAACTTCAAATTCAGGCAATTCAATCATTGAGAATACTCAATATCATAAAAATTCAATCATTGACCCTGTCACAAAACAAAGGATCGAATCAATCGTTTTTGAAAGGGAGGACAAAACAGGACAAAAAAGCTTTGTACGGGATTTTTCTTCCTCGATTGACTTTTCCTATTATTTAAACAATTCAAACACGGTAAACTTTGGGATGTCAGGTATAAACCATTTCTATCAGCCGGGAGTTTACACAACTGAAGTAACTGATACGATTGATAATAAGGTTCCTTTATTATTAAATTTCATGAATAAAAAATATAACTCAATTGAAGGTTCCTTCTATTTTGAAGATGAAATTAATTATCATGACAGATTTCATATAATTGGTGGAGTGAGGGCTAATTTATTCAGCAGTTATGATAAAACATTCATATCGTTGGAACCACGCCTTTCAGTATCTGTATCTGCATTAAATTCAGGCTCATTCATACTTTCATATTCGCGAATGACACAAAGCAATCATTCCCTGATTAAGAATGACTTATTAATGTACAAAACTGTTTGGGTTCCTTCTCTAAGCTGGCTGCCCCCTGAAAAATCTGACTTGTTCTCCGCCGGCTATATTCATAAGAATGAAAAAAAGGGATACTCACTGGAGTTTGAGGCCTTTTACAAAACAATGAATAATCTTGTGGAATATAAAATAAATTACCTCTCACAGTATTCTTACTATAACTGGGAAAACTCGTTAATTACCGGAGGAGCGGGTCAGAGTTATGGATTGGAAATATCCGGAGAAAAAACAAAAGGAGTCTTTACGGGGAATCTTAACTATACACTTTCCTGGAATAATCGAAAATTCACGGAGCTAAATAATGGAAAATGGTTCCCGTTTATTTTTGACAGAAGGCATGTATTGAATATAACAGGTGTAGTAAAAGTAAATGATTTCTGGAAACTCTCATTCTTATGGACTATAAGCAGCGGTCATAGAATAAATTTTCCTGTAGCTTATGTCAATTCCAATCCTTATTCCTATGGGTATAATGTATATGATGGGCTAAATACAAGAAGATTACCGGTTTACCACAGACTTGATTTGGGAGCTGAATGGCAGAAAATAGGAAAGAACGGTGAACCCTTTGGCTTCAGGTTTAGCCTCTACAATGCTTATTACAGGCTCAATGCCTATTACTTGTATGTAAGTCATGA
>CAIMVD010000324.1 GCA_903844815.1 uncultured Bacteroidota bacterium
CAAAGGTTTCAGCGGGGTTTCTCCGGATTCTTCCTTCTTTAAGTAATCTTCTACTGTAAATCCGCTTCCCTTGAGAATTTCATTTGCCGTTTTTACCGAAACTGTAATCCTGATAATATTATCCGATGGTCTCTTTCCTGCAATTGAATAGCTGGCGTAAGGTCTTCCCGGACGAACATTTCCCTCGGAGGGAGACATGTTCTCAAAATCAGGTCTTTCCGGATTGCCGACAGTAACATTCATGGGATTGACTTCAATTATCCCGGCAATGCCCATTTCTCTGATTGCTGTTTCAGTCTCGGTATTTGAAGACATCATTTCCTCTCTTGTCAGCGATTCCTTAAATCTGGTTGGGATCCCTGATATTTTCAATATGAATTTGCCCTTTGCATCTGTCTTGTCAAAATCATTGTATTTGAGCTTGTTGTTTATAAAACCGTGCCCAACGAAAATGACCGGCGCTTCGGATTCAAATGAATTCTCTGATGACCTGAATGTAAAGTCGGTATTTCTGTTGAAATAGATTGTTTTAACAAGATTGTCTTCCGACGACCGAAGGGATAATTCCTGCTCCCCTGGGGAAGTCTTCAAAAGAACAAAATTCTGGAACCAGGTTCTCTCTCTCTTTGCTGCTTCGCTGCCTGCAACCCTTCCGGAGGCGAAATCACCACCTGGTTTTACTCCACAGAGTTGAAGGATTGATACGATATAGTCAGCTGAGAGAGAGGCGCCTCTTTCGCCAATCATCCTGCCCTCAGTCCAGTTGGAGGCCAGAAAGCCAAGCTGTGCCTTTATTGCATCATCGGTAATACTCCTGAGACCTTTCTCCACCGGCGTTTCCTGTCCGGATAGTTTCAGAACAGGCAAAAGGCATAATATTATTAAAAAGGATCTGAACTTTTTCATTTAATTTCACCATTAGCTGCTTCCCACATTTGCAGGTAGCCGAGCTTTATTATATTGAGCATTTTGTTCCAGTTGACCAGGTTAATCTGATCGGAAGGCTGGTGATAGTCGGGGTGCATGGCAGCCATCCAGGCGATCACTGGTATTTTATTATCAGAAAAAGCAGTATAGTCACTACCTCCTGAAGGAGCCTCAGCACTTCTGATGTTCATATTCAGATTGAGTTTGAACTCGGCAAGAGTGTTTTTTGTGATCTCCTCGAGTTTTGGATATGCCTTGGTATAGGTAATTCCTGCCATGTTCTTTGCCGTATCGTTGGCAGCATCACGGGCAATCATATCGAAATTCATATAAAACCTGTAGTCGGAGATTTTCCCTGCAACAGGATAATCGGTGAAATACTCAGAACCGAGAAGGCCTTTTTCCTCACCTGTCCATGCGCAGAAGATGATTGTTCTCTTCGGTTTTACGCCACTCTCTATAAAGGCTCTTGCAATGGTCATAACTGCTACTGTTCCGGAGGCATTGTCGTCGGCGCCGTTCCAGATCTTCCCGTTATCCATTCCCATATGGTCGAGATGGGCACCCAGGGCTACAAATTCATTCTTATTTTCACCTTCGATCATTGCCACAACATTCCTGACATTTATTCTGGCTGAATTAATATCGGTCGAAACAGCTGCAGACAAGCCGTTTATCGGTATCGGTTTGAACTTGGCGGTCCCTGTTGCAGCATCAGACTGGTATTTTGCAATATCGATACCGCTGTCCTTGAGGATTAGATTTATAACGCGCTCAGTTACTGTCAGTGTTACGGGTGTGGAAGAGATCTCTTTGCCGTCGAGCCTCATGGAGGTCCAGTTTGTTCTTGGGCTTTGTTCAGCAGGAGCCAGATTATTATCGAACCTGTAAGTGCCCCAGCGTTTCGAAACATCCTGATTGAGAGTGATGTCAATTACGGCAGCAGCACCGGTTGAAGCCAGGGCTTCGTTCTTTTTCCTTGTCACTTCAAAGGTGCCTCTTTGATTGTCGCCCACAAGCTTTTTATAAATTGGAGAGGTAACGTCACCCGATCCCGGAAAGCCCGACAGTCGAACAAGGATTTTTCCTTTCAGATCAATACCGGCAAAGTCATCGAATCCGTTTGCTTTATCAACGAAGCCATATCCTACGAAAACTACTGGAGATTCTACTTTTCCGCCTAGAGCGGCACGTGAAACAGAAAAATCGACATTCTCTTCAAAGGAATACTCGCGGCCTCCTTTTTTTAATGTTAGTGATGATGACCCTCCCGGCCTGTTTTCAATAAGAGTAAAATTCTGAAAATATGATTTTGGAGGTGCCGTTCTTGGTCCCTGTTGTGAAGGTCCCATCATCCTGAAACCGGATTGCATTGAAGGATCTCCGGCAGGAGCAGCTCCAAATACTCTGAACATGCTTGCTACATAATCCGATGCAAGGTAATAGCCCTTATCACCCGTACCCCTGCCTTCGGTCCAGTCCGATGAGAGGAATTCAAGTTGTCCCTTAATTGCATCCATTGTTATCGCCTGCAACCCTTTTTCCCTCGGTGTTATTTGCGCATAGGACGATGTCGCCGATATGATACTTATAATCAGCAAAATAAGTTTTAGTTTTTTCATCAGGCATAGTTTTATTACAGATCCGGTTTAATTATCGAATGATTAAAGATAATATTTAATGATAACAGGCAGAGATACAGATTATGGTTATTAACGAAATTTAACTTTATTTGTATGGGTAATTTTCATGATGATAGGATGTTTTAAATAAAACTTTTCGATGAGACAGATATTCGCGACCTTTCTTATCCTGATTATATCTGCAGGTTTTGTCAGATCACAGGATAAACCCGTTTACGCCAACGGTTACCTTGTTAGAATTGGTGATATGGCTCCGGATTTCACTATAAAAGAAAGTGATGGTAAATCTTACAAGCTGACGGATCTGAAGGGTAAGGTAGTTATGCTTCAGTTTACTGCCAGCTGGTGCAGTGTCTGCCGCACCGAAATGCCATTTATCGAAAAGGAAATATGGCTGCTCAAGAAACCGGAAGGACTCGTGGTAATTGGAATTGACAGGGATGAACCGTTGGAGAAGGTGAAGAAGTTTAAGAAGGATATCGAAGTCACCTATCCTTTGGCACTGGATCCGGGAGCCGATATTTTCGGACTCTTCGCCTCAAAGGAGGCAGGGGTTACAAGAAATGTAATCATCGACAGGAAGGGGAAAATCATTTTTCTTACCCGCCTTTATGAAAGGGAGGAATTTGACAAGATGAAAAATGTAATCTTTGCTGAACTTGCTAAAAAGTGATTTGTTTAATTGAAAGCCTTAAAAACAATCATGATTACACAACCTTTTAAAATATTTTACGTTATAAAGACGGAGAATAACGTCATCATTTAATTTTTGATTAGGAAACTTAAAAATAGAAAAAATGAAAAAATTATTAGTATTTGCCCTTATCGCTCTTATTGCAGTTCCTGCATTTTCGCAGATAAAATTTGGTTTGAAAGGTGGAGTCAGTACAACTTCCCTGTCGATGCCAACAGTGAAAAGTGTTACGAGTGGTTCTTCAACATATAACGTTAATGCCATTACCGATGCAAAATACGGATTCCATGGGGGTGCTTTTCTCAGGCTTACTCTTCTCGGTATCTACCTTCAGCCGGAATTGCTCTTTTCAACACGTACAAATGAATATACAATCACAAATGTCCAGTCGGCAGCCCAGTATATTTCAAAACAGACCTTTAATAAGATCGATATTCCGGTTCTGCTTGGTTTTAAGCTGGGCCCGGTACGATTGAATGCCGGCCCTGCAGCTTCATTTCTTATTAATTCGCCGAAAGACCTTATAGATAGTCCCGATTTCAAATCATTATATAATTCTATGACGATAGGATATCAGGCAGGTATTGGAATAGATATTCTCAAAAAGTTAACCTTTGACCTCAGGTATGAAGGCAGCCTCAAGAAATACCAGAACCAGATTGAAAACCTAACCGGCACAAAAGTTAATCTTGATGACCGTCCCAATGCCTTTTTGCTAAGCTTTGGAATTATTTTCTAGTTACTGGCTATTTTGAGAATAGCATTTTAACTGCAACAAGTAAAAGCAAAACTCCGAAGATTTTTTTCAGTACAGGTTGCGAAAGGCTTAGCGCTGCCTTTGATCCGAAATAAGATCCGATCAGGAAGCATACAGCCAGAATGATTGCAAACTTGATATCTACATGTCCGGCCTTGTGGTAGTTATATGCTGCAATGATGCCCACAGGGGGAAGCATAACGGCCAGGCTTGTACCCTGTGCCATTTGCTGGCTGAAGCCCATGAAAATAACCAATGCAGGAATCATAATTATGGCCCCTCCAATTCCAAGCATCCCGGCCATAAATCCTGTTATGATCCCAATTACTATAAGCAGGAGTAACATCGATGGTGACATTTTAATCTGGTTTAAGTTTTAAAATAGATGATAAATGTAATTAAAATATGATCAGGTGGTCTGCTCCTGCGTTACTGATAGCGCCGATTTGCAATCGGGGCTTAGCAGGAAAAATAGTCCGACTCCCATCTCCTTCTCAAAAATTTAGTTTTTTCGTTTAGATTTTATAAGTAATTTTGCATCTCATTAAAGTGAATGAAGAAGAACATTATATATCTTTTTTCAGTATTTATTCTTGTCGCACTAATCATTTTTGTTTGGGGCTACCGTACCCTTTATTGTGTCAATGTACACCCGAAAAAGAAGCACCAGGCAATTTATATTCCTACAGGGTCATCTTATCAGCAGGTTCTCGATACAATTGAGTCAAACTTTGACATTAGAAATATTAAAGTGCTTGAATGGGTTGCAGCGAAAAAAGATTACCCATCCCGGATAAAACCCGGAAGGTATGTAATCGATAATGATCTTAGCTATATCGAACTGATAAATATCCTGAGATCAGGCCGTCAGACTTCTGTCAGATTGACTTTCAATAATATCAGGACAATCAGTCAGCTTGCTGGCAGGGCAGGCAGCAAGCTGGAAGCAGACTCCGTGCAGATAATGAGTTTCTTCAGCGATGATAATAACTTTAAATCCGAAGGGTTTAATCAGAATGATATTATTGCGCTTTTTATCCCCAATACCTATGAGTTTTACTGGAATACCGACGCCAACGGTTTCTATAAAAGGATGCTGAAGGAGTACAGGCAGTTCTGGAATGAAAAACGGATGTCACTGGCCCGCGAAAAAGGACTTTCACCCGTTGAAGTAGCCATACTCGCTTCAATAATTGACGATGAAGTTACAAAAAAGGATGATAAGCCAGGAATAGCGGGTGTTTACCTTAACAGATTGAAGCGGGGCATGCCATTACAGGCCTGTCCGACTATCAAATTTGCCTTGAACGACTTCACAATTACACGCGTGCTTTTTAAGCATCTCGAAGTTGAATCGCCCTATAACACTTACAAGCATACCGGATTGCCTCCGGGACCGATAGGCTGTGCTTCGGTTGAGGGCATCGATGCAGTTTTAAATGCCGAACACAGCGATTACCTTTTTTTTGCAGCCAAGGCTGATTTCTCGGGCTACCATAATTTTTCAAGAACGCTTGCTGAACATAATCGTTATGCTGCCTTGTATCAGAAGGAACTTAACCGGCGCAGGATTTTCAAATAGGTCCTGTAATTTCAACCTCTCTGTCGAGTTCAATACCGAATCTTTTTATGACTGACTCTTTTATCTCTTCAGATAGATTATAAATGTCTGAACCCGTGGCATTACCATAATTAACAAGAACCAGCGCCTGCTTGTCGTGAACGCCGGCGTCTCCTCTTCTGACTCCCTTCCATCCGCAAAGGTCTATTAACCAGCCGGCTGCCAGCTTTATCCCTCCGGAACCGTCAGGATATGATGGCATATTTGGATACTCCGTTTTCAGCGATGAAGCAATTTCAGCCGAAACGACGGGATTCCTGAAGAAACTGCCGGCATTGCCAAAAAGTTCAGGATCGGGCAGCTTGCTTTTCCTGATACTAATAACGGCTTGTCTAATGTTGCGAAGAGTTACAGCGCCCAACTTTTGTAATTCTTCCCCTAATGCGCCGTATTCCGTCTTCATTTCCGGATTAAGATTCAGCCGGAAAAATACGGTCGTCACAAAGTACTTTCCTTTTAGTTCACTCTTGAAAATGCTATCCCTGTATCCGAACCGGCAATCGCTGTTACTGAATTCGGACACGGATCCGTCTAAAATGGAAACGGCCCTTACTTTATAAATGCAGTCTTTGGCTTCTGCTCCATATGCTCCTATATTCTGAACGGGGGAGGCGCCTACGGTACCCGGAATAAGCGACAGGTTTTCAATTCCTCCAAAGCCCTTTCCAACACACCATTCAACAAGGCTGTCCCAGTTAACTCCTGATCCTGAGGAGATTATAACATCTTCATTATTGATTTCTTCAACTCTGATTCCCCCGAGTTCAGAATGCAGCATGGTACCTGCGAAATTGCCTGTGAACAGCATATTGCTTCCCGCCCCAATAATGAGTGACTGACCGGAAATAAGTGTACGATCTTTGAAAAGTGATTCTGCTTCCTGTTCATTCTCAATAGAAATAAACCTGTCAGCCTTTATGTCGATGCCGAAGGTGTTCCGGTTACGGAGAGATATGTTGTGAAAGACTTTCAAGTTTTTCCTGTAAAAATATGCAAACTGATTCTAATTGTCATTAATTGCGGACCATAAAGAGTGCCTGAACTCAAACCATTACCAAGAATTTGAGAATGATTCATATTTGGTGTAAATTTGCATCAAAATGTAATTGTATGGCAAGGCAAAGTATTTCGTTCACAAAACCAAATGATGAGTGGTTAAAAGCACAAGTCGATAACCAGGAGTATTCAAGTAAAAGTGAACTCATCAATGATCTGATCCGACAGGCCAGAAAACAACAGTCTCAAATTGACTGGATAAGAGTGAAACTGGATAAATCTGAAAGAAGTGGATTTACAGACAATACAAAAGAACAAATTCTGAAACAATCAAAGTCTTTGCTTAATGGCTAAATACAGATTAAGTAATGATGCTAAAGAAGATTTGATACGAATTCATCATTACGGAGTTGAAAAGTTTGGAATTTCGCAGGCCGACAAATATTTTGAGACCTTTTTTGATTATTTTGATATTATTGCTGAAAGCCCATTCTCTTTTGAATCAGTGGATTATATTAAAAAAGGATATAGACGTTGTGTTTGCGGGTCTGATAGTATTTATTACAGATTAAATAATGATGTAGTTGAAATAATGGCGATTATTGGAAGACAAGATGTTAATAATTTCATTTGATTTTCTGAGTAAGATACTTTTGCCAATAAAGACACACGACGCACGGCACACGGCACAGGATAAAATCATTTTTACAAGGACTGCTGAAAACAGAAAGTGATTCCTGCTGAAGCCGTATAGTCTGGATATTATTACTCATTAATAAATATTCCCGTGTAATATTTCTATAGTTGTTTCAATTGCAATAATCTCACTATTTTTGACTCAAAATTGAAATATGAAAGAGTTATTCCGAAAACACCAGTTTATAATTGTTTTTTCCATTCTAGGAGCAGCCGGAGGATTCCTTTACTGGAAGTTTGTTGGTTGTCAGTCGGGAACCTGTCCCATTAAATCTGTATGGTATATGAGTACAATCTGGGGACTATTATTTGGTTACCTTTCAGGAAGTATCCTGAAAGATCTTTTGGTCTCTGTGAGAAAGAAAAAAAATATGGGGGATAATAATGAAGGATCTCAGGAATGACCTGTTTTTAAAATAAAATACTAATTTGCACCATAGTTTAAAAAACCTCCTAACCTAATAAAATAATCATGGCAATCAATCGTCGTAATTTTCTCAAAACCGCAACAGTTGCAGGCGCAGGCGCAATGGCCGGCAGCCTCATACCCGGATGCAAACCTGAACAACCGGTTTCAAACCTTTCGGTAATACTTGAATCCGTAAAAAAATCACATTCCCAGAAGTTTAATATGTCGGGCTATGCTGCGCCGGCATTGAGCACGGTGAGGGTGGGAGTAATCGGCCTTGGCGACAGGGGTAGCGGTGCTGTTGAACGCCTTTCTTTCATTGAGGGCGTTGAAATAAAGGCTCTTGGCGATCTTCGGAAAGTAGCCGTCGACGGTTCGCAAGGCTACCTGAAAAATATAGGAAGGGAAGCTGCACAGGAATTTTCGGGTGACGATAATGCCTGGAAAAAGCTTATTGCACTTCCTGATCTTGATCTGATCTATATATGTACTCCATGGATATGGCATACACCAATGGCGGTTGCAGCTATGGAAAGCGGAAAACATGTCTGCTGCGAGGTTCCGATTGCGAGAACCATAGATGAGGCCTGGCAGCTGGTGGAAACATCGGAAAGGACTAAGAAGCATTGCATGATGCTCGAGAACTGTTGCTATGATTTCTTTGAACTTCTTACCCTTAATATGGCCCGCCAGGGAATGTTCGGTGATATACTGCATGCTGAAGGTGCTTATAACCATAATCTTATGGGCTATAACTTCAAGAAGCCTCTCGACGATCAACAGACCGATGGTGCTTATACCGGAATGTGGCGGCTTAAGGAAAATGCCACAAGGAACGGTAATATTTATCCTACACATGGACTCGGCCCGATATGCCAGACAATGAACATAAACAGGGGAGACAGCATGGAGTACCTGACCTCGATGTCGACATCTGATTTTACAATGGCTCCTAAGGAGAAAGAGTTATCCTCCGATTCATTTTATGCGGAATGGAAGGATGCAAAATTCAGGGGTAACATGAATACTACCCTTGTTCATACTGCGCTTGGAAAAACAATGATGATCCAGCACGATGTATCATCGGAGCAGCCTTATTCCAGGATCCACCTTATTAAAGGAAACAAAGGTATGGCTGTGAAATATCCCGAAGCAAGAATTGCTCTGGGTGAAAGCTGGGCGAGTGAGGAGGAAATGAAGGCGCTTTGGGAAAAATATACTCCGGAAATAGTAAAAAGGGTAGGAGAGATGGCTAAGAAAGTTGGTGGCCATGGAGGCATGGACTTCATTATGGACTGGAGAACAATCGACTGCCTCAGGAACGGACTTCCCCTTGATCAGGATGTATATGACGGAGCCCTCTGGAGTTCACTGGCTCCCCTGAGCGAATGGTCGGTGGCAAACAGATCACAGTCAATAGACGTGCCCGATTTTACTGGTGGCTCATGGAAGGCTAATAAGCCTCACCAGATAAATCTGGAGGCAGGAGGAACTACTAAAGTTGTTGAAATTAAAGATATTAAGCAGGGGGTGTAGCAGGATCTTAAATATTGCTTCAATATTATCAAGCTAAACTATTCTCCGCGAGGAAGGAGTAGCTATTTATGGGTTATTATATGAATTTGTAAATACGATTATACTATCGTATATCAATGTCGTTTAGTTAAGCCCGGGTAATCAGTTTCTTACTCCCAAATTTCACCCCACTGCCCCCCAGTGGGGTGTTCTTAAATCCCCCCTTGGGGGGTTGGGGGGTAAAAACACAAGAATAGTAGAGTGGTCCCTGTGGTAAAATATTCTTTTCATGTTTGGTAATAAAATTCCTTAACCCAACTTGCAGGGTTTTCTACAAAATAGCAGAAAAATCAGCTTAAAATCAGGTTTTTTAGCGACAATTACAATCATTTTTTGTATTTTATTTTAGTAAGTACCTGATATTCAGTTGTGGAATTCTATTTATTTTCATTTGTAGTCCTCAAGGGGGTATTGATTTCCACTGATTTAGGTATTTACTTTGGGGCATGTATTTCAAAGTATCCATGCGCACTAATCCCACCACGAGAAACTACTCGGGTTATTACCGGTTAGCTGAGAGTTATCGCAACCATCACGACAGGGTATGCCATCGGACAATTTTGAATGCCGGCTATCTCGACGAACTGTCCATCGACCAGTTGAACATGATCCAGAAAATACTTACCGCAAAAGTTGCCAATTACGACAAGCCCTTATTCAAACTTCCTTACACTGATGACACAACCGCGATTCGGTATGTCGATGAGTTTTACCTATGCGTGAGCCGTTCAAGCTTAAAGAGATACAACATCGAAGCGGGTGCAACCACCGTATCGGTAACCGACAACAGGAAACAAAAGATAGAGCTTTGCCGGGTAAAATATAGCAATATTACTGATTATTACCTCAAAGTCGAAAGTCACTCCAAAGAGTTGAAAGAACGTTAGATGAACGAGCTGTTCCGTTTCCGTTTCGAGGCCGGTCTGCAAAAAATAGCCGACAGTTTGAAAAAAAAGGTGGAGTAAAACAAGAGGACAAAGTAAATCAGCGCATTGGACGTTTGAAGCAAAAATACCCTTCGATACAACGGTACTTCGACATTGTTACAGAAGTGCACGATCAGCCTGAAACTAAACGGAAAAGGAAGGTTACTGAACCCGACAATGCGAAAAAGCAAATTGTATCCGCAGTCAAATTGGCTGTTAAAGAAGGTGTTGACATCAACGCTCGAAGCGGGGTTTACTTTCTGCGAACATCGCTTCAGGCAAAAACGGAGGAAAATGTATGGCAGTTTTACAACACTATCCGCGATATCGAGGCCACCTTTCGGTCTCTAAAAAGTGATCTTGATTTGCGCCCCATCTATCATCAAAAAGATGAAAATACGATGGCACACCTACACCTTGGGCTGTTAGCTTACTGGCTGGTAAATACGGTTCGGCACCAATTAAAACAAGATGGCATCCACAGTGGGTGGCGCGAGATTGTAAGAACCATGAACACGCAAAAGGCAGTGACAACTTTGGCACAAAACAACCACGAAGAGGTGATAATGATACGCCGGTGTTCGGAGCCAAACCAACAGGTGAGAAAACTTTACGATGCCCTAAAATTCAAATACGCACCCTTCGTAAAACGAAAATCTGTAGTACACAAATCAGAACTCGAAAACTGCCAATTCATTGAAAAGCAACAATTCCGTTCAGATTAACTGCAAGTTGGGTTAA
>CAIMVD010000325.1 GCA_903844815.1 uncultured Bacteroidota bacterium
CAGACCTTCCTTGCAAATATGGAAGCTGTTAATGCCCAGGCTGTAATGAATTTCTTTTCTCTCGCCCTTGCCCAGATTAACAAGCAGATTTCTGAGATGAACTATTCAAATGCCGACACTCTCTACAGGATTGCAAAGGGAAGATACCAGCTTGGAACAATCGCCGAGGATGAACTCCTTCAGATGCAGCTCTCGTGGCTCAATTCTGAAACATCGAGGAAACAGGCCGATATGAATTTGCGCGACAGGGAAATAAGGTTAAGATCTTTCCTTGGATTCAATGACAATGTAAGGCTTGAACTTTTAATACCAACTGAGATCCCCGGCTTGCAGGTAGGCACCCAGGAAGTCTTCGATCTGGCGATGGCAAACAACCCGGAGATGCTAACCCAGCAGCTTACTGTGCTTACGGCTCAAAGTGCCGTTGCCCAGGCAAAAGCCGAAAAAGGACTTAATGCAAACCTGATCGCATCGTATGGTTTGCGCGATCAGGATGCTGATATAAATCTGGCATACCAGGATATGAACAAGCAACAGCGTGTCAGAATCGGTTTCACACTGCCGTTGCTCGATTGGGGCCTTGGCCGCGGGAAATATAAAATGGCACAGTCGAGTCTCGAGCTGGCCCAGGTTCAATCAAAGCAGGCAGAGGTGGACTTCCAGCAGAACCTGTATCTTGATGTGGAACAGTTCAATCTTCAGAAAAGTCAGGTTGAAATCGCAGCAAAATCTGATACTGTTGCTATGAAAAGATATGAAGTTACAAAACAGCGTTTTCTTATTGGTAAGATTGCCGTTCTTGACCTGAATGATGCAGATGCGAGAAAAGATCAGAATAAAAGAGCCTATGTACAGGCACTTCAGAATTACTGGTCATATTTTTTCAATATCCGTGCCCTGACTTTATTTGACTTTCTCAACAACAAACCTATCGAAGCCGATTATGAAAAACTGCTTCAATAAGAAACAATCATAATATAATGTAAGGGGGCTTGATAGAAATATAAAGCCCCCTTTTTTCATATTGAGCTAATCAGAAGACTTGTACTATACTGCCATATCATATTACCTCCTGATAAACAGTCTGCCCGGTTTACTTTTTGGAATCGGCCAATACAACTGATTAATAAATGATTGTTTTTGTAAAAAATTAATATCTTTGCGCCTCAATAAAGTAGAATAAGAAAATAATTATCATAATAATCCCAAAAGAGCAGACAAATGCAGAATAAAGCAGCAATCATCGTTCTGGCTATTGCATTAGGGCTGGTATCAGTTTACCAGCTATCGTTTACAGGTGCAACCTATAAGGTTAAAAAGGATGCCAGAGAAAATGCAAAGGGCAATCTGAACAAGGAGACTCACTACCTTGATTCGATTTCAACCTTGCCAAAAGAGAAATGGAGTTTCCTGGGCTATACTTTCAAAGAGTGCCAGAAAAAAGAGCTTAACCTCGGTCTCGACCTCAAGGGAGGGATGAACGTTATCCTGGAGGTTTCGGTTGAGGATATCCTCAAGGCTCTTTCGAACTTCAACCCTGATAAGACATTTAACACAGCCCTTGCCCGTGCCAGGGAAGCACAAAAGGCTAGTCAGTCTGATTATCTGACCCTGTTCGGAAAGGCATTTCAGGAAGTTGACCCCAATGCAAAACTTGCAGCCATCTTCGGTACTCCTGAACTAAAGGAGAAGATTAACTTCAATTCTACCAATGCTGATGTTTTGAAAGTTCTTGACACCGAAGTTACCTCTGCTATTACAAATGCTTTTAATATTCTC
>CAIMVD010000326.1 GCA_903844815.1 uncultured Bacteroidota bacterium
CAACAGGGATACCGGTGACAGGAACGGCAGAATATGAAATAAGATAGTTAATTCCACTATTCTGACTATTTCAATTAAATCACAACTAAGATTATTCCAGTAATAAAAAAGAATAGAAAAATTTTAGTATAGGTATTAAGAAATTGAAAATGTCAAATTATCTTATTAAGGAATAATTCAGGATAAGCCATAAGATTCCTCATTAATCCACTCTAAGACACACAATACAAGCTGGTTAGCCTGGTGGATTAATTCGGAATGACATTTTTTGTTTGGGACCTGAGGGGAAGAAGCGGCGATTCTCTAGTGAAATATTTTAGCTGATGAAATTGATTGATGAGAATCGCCGCTTCTTCCCCTCCCCCTAATAAAAATGAAATGTCATTCCGAACGAATCCGCTGTAAGTAATTATCAGTCAATATAAAAAGACTAACTTAAAGCGGATGAGTGAGGAATCTTAGGGTTCATCCGGTTTTTTAGTATAAAGTATATTATTCTCTTTTTACTTCATGGTTCCCAATAGAGCAAAAAAAGACATGAACATAATCGCATTTACAAGTATATTTAAAGATGGCACTAAGATGCAATTTCCAGTCAGATTAAGAGATGTCAAAGGAAAATTTTGTTAAGAAAATCGGTTGATGTCTTCGGATATTTGTATGGCATCTGCCTGAACGGAACAATTTTTGCTGTTAAGAAATTAACAATTGAATTCATGAGAAAACCGCTCCTGCTCCTCTTTCTGCTTTATCTCTCTATACCAGGTCAGGCTATAATAGTTCAGGATACAATTCAGACTCAAAGAAAATTCAAAAATGAATTCCAAAAACAAACCGGCAACGACACTTTATCTTTAATCGAAAAGGTCTGGCTCCATACCGACAGAACATATTATTTCCCCGGCGATGATATCTGGTTCAAAGCCTACCTCATTGACGCGTACGACAGACGACTCTCAGATCATAGTAAAAACCTGCGTGTTGAGCTTATATCACCTTCATCAAAAATAATTGCCAGCAGAATAATAAAACTTGATTTTGGTTTGGGTAACGGAGATTTCAAACTGGCTGATGAACTCAGATCAGGCAGATACATAATTCGGGCGTACACAAATTATATGAGGAATTTCAGTGATCAGTTGTTTTTCAGTAAAGAAATTATTGTCATAAATTCAACTGATAAGAAAGAAGAGATCTTAGATGAAGTAAAATATGTCGAAAACAAAATTCAGCTTAGCTTCTTTCCCGAAGGAGGTTCGCTTGTTGACAATGTCCCTTCAATTGTTGCCTTCAAGGCTGAAAACAGTCTTGGAAAAGGCTGTGATATCTCCGGAAAGATCTATTCCTCAAACGGAAACCTTATAACATCATTCAAATCAACTCATCTTGGTATGGGCTCATTCTTCCTAAGACCATCGCATGGTGTAAGTTATTATTCAGTTTTCAAAGATGCTGACAGTATTGAAGTCCGGACTGAATTGCCAAAGAGTTTTACGGATGGAGTAACCTTAAGCACTTCAATAAATCAGGACAATGTTTTACTAATTACAACCAGGAGTAATCCACAAACCTTTCAACTGGTTCCCGAACATGATTTGATACTCAGATTTTCAATGAGAAAGGAGGTTATAAAAACTGTGTTATGTAAAGTCAAATCTCCTTTTACCGATTTTTTTATCCCGACTGACGATCTACCTGAAGGAATTGTAATATTAACCCTCTCAACACTTGATGATACTCCACTTGCTGAAAGACTCGTTTATATTCAGAGACAGGATCAGGTAAACATTAAAATTGAACCTGGTAAACCCTTCTATGGTAAAAGAGAACCTGTTTCATTAAAAATCTCCCTAACAGGGGATTCAACAATTGAAAGAAACGGAAATGTATCCCTGTCTGTAGCTAATAAAAGTCTCACAGAGAGTACTTCTCCATATCCCCGGAATATTTCATCATGGTTTCTGCTTGAATCAGATGTCCGGGATTCTGTAGAGGAGCCATCGTATTACTTTGATCCTTCAAATCCGGACAGATTCAGAGATTTGGATCTCCTTCTTCGAACACAAGGCTGGCGCGACTTCGCGTGGAAATATGATACAACATATTTTCTTCCTGAAAACGGATTTACAGTATCCGGGAGATTAAGAAAATACTCAATGGACAAACCAATCGAAAACTCAAGGGTCAGTATAGGA
>CAIMVD010000327.1 GCA_903844815.1 uncultured Bacteroidota bacterium
CACCGGCCATGATATCAGGACAGGAAGAATTAAGAAGTTTAAAGAGAGCTATAAAGACCATAAACAGGCCTATGCAATTGAAGAACTGGTGGCAGAAATCAGCTCCGCTTTCATTATGGCCAGCAATAATTTTGCTCCTGAACAGCAAAAAATTAACTCAGCTGTTTATCTGCAGGGCTGGAAAGAGAGTCTGAAAGAAGATGAAAATCTGGCTTTCAAAGTTTGCGGTGAAGCTTACAAGGCTATCAGTTATATAGCTGAAAGATTCCCGGAAGCAGTACCATATTTCAACATTAAATCAGAAAGCCATAACGAGGTTGAAGAAGTGGAAGAAGTTGAAATGGTCAGTTAAAAAAAAGCGGGGGTGGGAACCCCATCCCCGCTTACTTTTACAACTTTAAATTTAAAAAAGGTGAGACACACCGAAAAAACTGTTTTATCTTATGAACTTTATTAATGCAAAATTCAAAAGCAAATGTGCTGAGACTGGCGCAATAATCGCAAAAGGCGAAAACTGTTTATTTGACAGAGTAAATAAAAAAGTTTACTGCAGGTCTTCAAAAAAATACACGCAGGAAGATGAATCAGCAAACACCAGCTCTTTTATTGAAGCACAGGAAAACGCTTATTTTGATAATTTTTGCCAAACAAATAATATTTAATTAACCAGAAAGGTGAGACACACCGGAAAAACTGTGTAAAATATGGAAAATTTGGAAAATGTAAAACAAGAAAGAAGATCCTTAAACGATGATTTTTTAGGATTCCGGGGATCTGAAAATTATTACAGACATTCAAACCTTTTTTCAAAATTCGTTTTAACTGATGGAGTAAAACACATTACTGATAAATTAGGACTATGCTGGTTTTTAGACACGGTTCTATCTTATCAGAGTGGAAGAGTGGTTAAGGCTATAAAGTTTCAAATTTGGACCCTTGAGAGGATTACAGAGGGAGAAAACACCGGGCAGTGGAAGGTTGTCATGTATTTAGATAAAACGCCTGTTATAAAGCAGCTTTTTAGTTCAATTTCGTTAACTGATGATTACGAGGAAAATTTTGACGTTTTTAAAATCTACTTGGCTGATAATGTTCTGTTTCTTCCGTCAGAAAACTAGGCGGGCGGATGGCCAGCCGTTAACATCGAGAAACGGCTGGCCATTAATGTTTTTGACCATGGGACGATAAAAATCTTAAATTTGTAGAAACGATGGAATCAGATATGAAAGAGGTAATTTTTAGAAACGACTGGCACCAGCTTGGGGAAAAACAAATCGTGGATCTATTTAATGAACATTTCACCGATGTTACAATTCAACCAGTCGAGAGTATTATTAAGCGCTTAAAAATGCAGGAGGTCTGCACCCTTGAGATCCTGGAGGACCGGAGCAGCTCCACTGTTTACCGCATCCGGCAGACTGATGAAGTCTTTCAGATCTACCAGCCTGACGGAAAACTATTTAGTTACACTACCGAAGATTACTACCTGCAGAAGCCAATTGACGACCTTATAAAGGAATACTCTAAGAAAGATCCAATCTTTAAAATTGAAAAGGTCAGCGATTTAAAAGATATCATTCATCATTTAAAATCTCCAAAATTCCGTGCCCTGTTTGTCGATGGGACGTTTGATAAGGTAGAATGGATCGACCAGCCCCCGGAAGATATCTCTGAAATACCAAAGCTTCTCCGAAAAATGGGTGCTTTCTACTCATCGTATGTAAAAAAATAAGAATATGCCACAAAGGATCTTTAATACAAATTTAACCAGGCAGGAGAGGGAGCGGATAGGGGAGCTGGTTAAAGTACTGCGCAACAATTCAGGGATTAGTCAGAAGGAATTGGCTTTTAAGGTTGGGGTTTCTCCGGCCAGGATCAGCCAGATCGAGAAGGGAACGTTGGACTACCGGATCGACACTCTAATAGTTATCTTGGATTACTTTGACCGGAAGATTAGCTTTATTTAATGAACAGTAGGCAAAAGCCGGGCTTATTGGACACATTTCGTCGGGAAGGTTGCTATTTACATACACAGCTAAATAACAAATACTTAACTTCGATCTTCGATGGTCAAGCTCACTGATTTTTCAACTTTTTTACCATTTCAACTTCATCGAAGTCCAAAATATGTTTGTGAAAATAATTTTGCTAATTAATATCTAAATGCATACATTTGTGATAAAACCACAAATAACCTCATTATGATAATCAATTTTTCTGTAAAAAACTACTTGTCAATCAAAGAGACTCAGTCTTTTCAGATGATAGCGGCTCCAATTAGAGAGAAATTTGAATCCTGCAACGAAAACAAATTCACTATAAGGAAAGATGTCGAATTGTTAAAATCCTCAGTCATATATGGTGCAAATGCTAGTGGGAAATCAAATTTCATTAAGTCAATTCTTTTTCTGCGAGATTTGGTTCTTGTTTCAGGCAATTTATTGCCACAGCAAGAATTAAATTTCTTGCCATTTGTTTTAAACTCAAAATCTCAAAATCAACCTTCAGAATTTGAAATAACGTTCTTTTGGAATAAATTAATATACAGATACGGATTTACTGGCAATCGAAAATCGATTCTAAAAGAATGGTTGTACATTAAGGATGTTAGGGAAACTTTAGTATTTGAAAGGAAAGGAAATAATGTAGAAATACCTTTAAAGTATGAAATTTTAAGGGAGTTGAAATCAAAGAAAATGATCAGACCTAATGCACTTCTATTATCAATTGCTGCACAATTTAATGATAAAACATCCAAAGAAGTATTCCAATGGTTTGCGAATCTAAATATAGTATTTGGGTTGGCAGATCAAATTTATAACAACTATTCAATTAATCTTTTAGAAGATATACAAAATAGAGAAATAATGCTTTCTCTTTTAAAAGTAGCTGACTTTGGAATTGAGGACTTAAAGGTAATTGAAACAGAAGGGAATAATATTGCTTTTACAATAAAAGGTTCAGATATACAGAATCCTGCAATTACAAAAGGGAAAGCTCTTATTAAAAATGTGAAGAGTATAAAAAATGTTCTTAATGAGAAAGGTCAAATTGAGTCGGTAATTGAGGTTCCATTTGAATTATTTGAATCGGAAGGAACAAAGAAATTTTTTCACCTACTTGGACCTATTCTTGATACTTTAAAGCATGGGAAAGTTTTAATTGTAGATGAATTAGATACAAAACTGCATCCGTTGTTAACTCAACGAATAGTTAAACTATTTAATAGTAATAGTACTAATCCCAAAAATGCTCAACTTATTTTTGCCACTCATGATACTCAATTATTAGATGCCAAAACTTTTAGGAGAGACCAAATTTGGTTTGCTGAAAAAAAAATAGACGGGTCAACATATCTTTATTCACTAATCGATTTTAAGAAGGGAAGTACACCAAGAAACGATGAAAAGTTAGGAAAAAACTACATTTATGGTAAATATGGAGCAATCCCGTATCTTGGTGATTTTGATGATTTATTTGAAGAATATACAAATTAGCATGGCTAAATTTAAAAAGAAGGGTAGAGAACATTCTGTACTTAAGAGGAGAAGGGCTTTTTTACTTGAAAGAGAGTCATTCTTAATTATTTGTGAAGGTGAAAATACTGAGCCAATATATTTCAAATCCTTTAGATTATCTAGTGCAAGAGTTAAAACGCTTTCTTATACAAACAAGGGAAATGCAATGAATTTTATTAACGCTGCCATTAATTACAAAAATACAAGGGATGATGACTTTGACCACTATTGGGTTGTTTTTGATAAAGATGAGAACACAAATGATAATTTTAATTCAGCCATAGACCTGGCTAAGAGTCATGGATTTAGTGTCGCTTATTCTATTCAATCATTTGAGTTTTGGTTTCTATTGCACTTTCAATATCATTTAGGATTGATGCATAGAAATACATTTAGAACAAGATTAAGTAGGCATCTGCGTATTCAATATGAAAAGGATAAGGCAACATGCAAAAATTTATATTCTTTACTTTTACCATACCAACAGACAGCAATAAAAAACTCTGAAGCCGTATATGGAAGAATAGGGGATCACTCTAACATTGCTACTGAAGAGTCTTCCACAACTGTTCAAGAATTAGTCAAGACGTTAAACAAATACCTTTGAAAAAAACCAGTTGCTAACTTGAGCGGCATGTGTTATTGCCTTCGGCCAAGGCCAGCCCGCCCAGGTGGTGTCATGTTTTTTGCCTAAGAGAGAATAGCACACTTAATGAGGAAATTATCAGATTTTACCGTACTTGACCTCCAAAAAACACACCGCCCCTCTGTTGGTGGCAACAATACACACCGCTTGACCGTAAGTAATAAACATCAATTCTAATAGGGTTTTTTCATTTCTTCCAATCATATTTTAATAAACCGCATGAGCAACGAATTTCATTCTTAACTGTATCAAAGTTTTTACTTGAAATGAAACTCTCACATATTTCCTCAGAGCAATAAAACAATTTTACTAATTTCTTTACATCCTCCCAGAAAACTTCAAGATCAGAAAGGTTCTCCTTGAAAGAACTATCATGAGATGTTTTATTCCCTATAAGTAACGGCGAGGCAAGCAATGAATCAATATTGTGTTTGGTTTTAAGACTGGCTGGAGAATGCTTGTTTATTTTACTTTGAATACCACAAAGTAATTCGTTCATCATTCTATCTTCATTCCGGTCATTTAACCTGAATGGTAGGTCGGCTTCAATGTTGAGTGCTATTTGTTTTAGCTGTCTTTCTCCATACTTTCTAATATCATTACCAAGCCCATCAATACTTTTTGATTTAAACTTTTCTTCGATCTTAGTTCTTAAATCAACAAGAGGTATTTCAAAGCCAACACCATTTTCAGCAGACCATGATAATGATTTAATGATCCAGTTTTTTCGTTTTGCTTCACTTGAAGCAATATCAAAAAAATCTTTTTCGTGGGTGAGTAAAACA
>CAIMVD010000328.1 GCA_903844815.1 uncultured Bacteroidota bacterium
ACCCAAGGGATCTGAGAGCAGCCTTGTTTCACCGGTATTTAAAGCATCAGCGGGAGCTGTTGTAACCATTCTTGATTCAGTTCAGTACAGCAGTATTACAAGGGTCAGGTTCACAACGCCTTTAGCTTATAAAGTGTATTCATCGGATATCTCTTCTTACCTTGAATATAGTATAAGACTGGTAAGTAACCGGATGAAACTGACAGCGGCAGTATATGTTGACACACTGGAATCAGCATCGGCGACGGATACCTTGTACGCCTATATTCATGGGCAGTTGAGAGGCAAGGCAGCAGGAGTCTATAACAGCGATATCAGGAGCTGGCGATTCCCACTGGAAATATATAACCCCACCGATACCGGCCGGATCAGTTTCCGTTTCTATTCCACTGCCCGAAAGCAAAACATAAGCATTCCTGCCAGAGTAGAATTCAAAAACAATGTTTCATCCGGAACAATCTATAATCCCGTTAAGCTCACAACACCTGTACTTAACAGGAATGACTTGTATAGCTTTTCAATCCCGGCCCAGATCGGCAATACTTATTTTAAGGGCAACGAGGTAAGGATTGTAGTTAAACCGGGTGCTGAAACAGGGTGGTTTATACCCCAGTTTCAGATTG
Source organism: uncultured Bacteroidota bacterium (assembly GCA_903844815.1). Lineage (GTDB taxonomy): Bacteria > Bacteroidota > Bacteroidia > Bacteroidales > VadinHA17 > LD21. Next base: position 624 of record CAIMVD010000328.1, read on the forward strand.
CAGCAGGGGCAACTGCTTATGTGAATGACTCAGTTCAGTATAGTTCAATTACCAGGTTAAAATTCACCACTCCTGTGACTTATACATTCAAGTCAGCTGACATTTCAAATATAGCGAGTTACAAAGTTTCCGTGGTAAATTTCAATGAAAGGGTAGTTGCTTCCGTTATCCTAAATGGTTCAGAAAATAACAGCCCAAGGGATACACTTTATGCTTATACCAACGGATTTATTCTGGGCAAAGCCAATCCGGTATATATTGACAGTATCAAGCGTTTCAGGTTTGATATAAGGACCTATAGCCATACCGGGAATTCGGTTGTAAGTTTTAAATACTACAGGCACAGCACTGGAGAGTTGATTTCATTTTCCAGAACTCTTTCATTTAACGAAAGTTTTGATATTGGTACCTTATATGATCCGTTCCAGCTTTGTAATCCGGAGCTTGATGGTAACAGCCTTACTTCATTTACCCTGAGAGGGCAGGAAGGTACGACTTTTTATGATGGAGATACTATAAGGATAATTGTTCCTCGGGGCGCTGGCATGCATAAGATATTTCCTGATTTCACAGTATCGGAAGGAGCGATTTTGAAGATGGACGGGAAGGTAGTCTATTCAGGCTTAACGCCGGTTGATGTCTCAAAAATTACCGAGATTAATATTTTTTCGTCAGATACACTTATCCGGAGCAGAATTAAGTTAAAGGTTGTAGATTATGATATGGATTTTATTTCTACCGTTTTCATAAACGGACTTGAAAACAGCGGCTCGAATGATACTCTTTATGCTTACACAAATAAGTTCCTGAACGGCAAGGCAAAACTACAGTATGTACCTTCCATAGGGAGATACAGGGTTTTTATTAAAGTGAAAAGCCATACTGCAGCTTCTGAAATCAGCTTTAAATATTACAGTTCGGTTACCAGATCGATGAAGGACCTTATTAACATAATTCCTTACAGGAGTTATACTGATACCGGGACTGTTGATGTGCCGATAGTGTTATATGATACAGAACTGAGGGATGCATTGATTTTGCAGTATTCCATTCCCGGCCAGGTTGGGGAGACCATATGGGAAGGTAACGATATTAAAGTTATTCTTCCGACGGGGACACTTGTTAATTCAATTGTACCCGAATTTGAAACATCACCCGGCTCACATATCTTTTCCGGAGGTAAAATTCAATACACGGGAACTACTCAAGCCAGTTTTGAAGCACCCGTTGAATATGTTGTTTACTCAGCATCTTTTATTGACTCGTCAAAGTACACGGTTTCTCTTATAATGAATTCACTTAATGAGCTGGAAGCCTCGGCGATAATTTCACCAAATAATGACGGTATTAATGATACCTGGGGTGTTGAGAGTTACGAAAAACTTCGAGAAAGTGAGATTTATATTGTAAACAGTTACGGTTCAATAGTTTTTAAAAGTTTTGGTTATCAGATACCATGGGATGGCACAAAAAATGGTACTGCTCTTCCTCCGGGTGTTTATTATTACATTATCAAATCATCTGGTAATATAGTAGCTTCAGGATCAATTACATTATTAAAATAACAAACCTGCTGATATGGGAAAGCGAATTTATAATATCTGTTTACTGCTTGTTCTGGCAGGCAGCACACTTTATGCACAGCAAAATATACCGACAAACCTCTATCTTGTTAATCCGGTTATCTATAATCCCGCCTCTGCCTCGAATATCGACGGGTTTGCTATTTATGCTGATTACAGACATCAATGGGTCGGGCTCAAGGGTGCACCTGAGTATTTCAAATTCGGCGCTTATGGAACATTTTCCCAAAACATGGGACTGGGAATTAATGCTTCCGGATTCAAAAACGGTATGCTGTCAAATAATGAACTTAATCTTTCCTTCGCATATAAAATTAATTTTTCCGATAATTACTATTTGTCGATGGGGCTTTCATATGGTGTTTACCGTTTTGGTATTAACAGAAAAGATTTTCCTGTTGAATCATCAACCGATCCTACGGCAAACAGTTCTTTATTCGATCGTACGTTCTTTAAAACCGGATTTGGATTAGGTCTTGTAGCAGGTAATCTTCAATTTGATTTTGCTGTTCCGGAATTGTCGGATCAAAGCAAGAAGACCTTCTTCTCCTCTACCTATACTTATCTTTCCTACGATATAAGAAATCTTCCGGGGCAATGGATGCTGACTCCATCTGCAGGATACAGGAGATATTATAACACCGCTTCATATTTCGATCTGGGATTAACTACTTCGTGGCAGGAAACCGTCTGGCTGCAGGTCGGTTACCGGACAGGCAGTAATGTTTTTTGCTCTGCCGGGATTAGTATGGAAAGATTTATTATTGCTTTTTCCTATGAAGCCCCATCAACTGTTCTCTCCTCAATTAGTGGCGGTTCTAATGAGATTAGTGTGGTTTACAGGTTTATCAGGTTCTCAAAGGAGAATGCTGCATTTTCATTTATTCGTCCAAACGGCTCAAGAGGAAAAAGATAATAATCATTTTATATTTGCGCAGTTTTTATCTAATTTTGACCATTCGTAAAGTCCTAATTCGTCTCCCAAGATGATTCTGGACCTGTAATGGATCAACTAATGGCATTTATAGCATTTAATTATGCTTAAAGAATAGAAATCTAACAAAATATAGTATGATTATTTCCGGAAGAGTTGAAAAGCTGCGCAGAATGAGCCTCGATGCTGAGGAATGTTTGAGTTCTGAGAGGGCAGGTTTGATTACTGACTTTTACTGCAGCTCTGAGGCAATAGAATTATCGGCGCCAATGAAGCGTGCAAAAGCCTTCGAGTACCTTCTGAAACATAAGAAAATATACATTGGGGATGGCGAATTGCTTGTGGGAGAAAGAGGGCCGGCACCCAAAATGACTCCAACCTACCCCGAGATCTCCCTTCATTCGCTTGAAGATCTTGACATCTTAAACAACAGGAATAAGGTATCTTTTAAAGTCAGCGATGACGTTAGACTGATTTATCGCGATAAAATTATCCCCTACTGGAAGGGCAAGAGCAACCGCGACAGGATAATGGCACGCATGACTCCTGAATGGCTGGCAGCATACAAGGCAGGTCTCTTCACTGAATTCCAGGAACAACGGGCACCCGGCCACACTGTACTCGGCTATAAGATGTTCAAAACCGGATTCCTGACACTAAAGGAGGAGATAAAAACTGCTATCGCTTCACTCGACTTTTTCAATGATCCACTGGCTTTTGAAAAGAATGAGGAGCTTCATGCCATGAATATTGCATGCGATGCGATAATTATGTATGCAAACCGCCACGCCGATGAACTGCAAAGGCTCGCCGGGGAAGAAAAGGATGGTAAAAGGAAAGATGAACTCGAAGCCATGGCTGCCATCTGCAGGAGAGTCCCTGCTAACGCTCCGCAGACAGTCCATGAGATGCTTCAGCATTACTGGTTTATTCACCTTGGAGTAATAACCGAATTAAACCCCTGGGATTCATTTAATCCGGGAAGACTCGATCAGCATCTCTATCAGGTTTATATAAATGAGAAGGAAGCAGGGGCGTTGACGGAAGAAAAATTACACGACCTTCTCGGCTGCTTCTGGGTTAAATTCAATAATCATCCCGCGCCTCCAAAGATGGGGGTAACTGCCAGTGAAAGCAATACTTATACCGACTTCTGCCTTATCAACCTGGGTGGGGTAAAACCCGATGGAACCGATGCCGTAAATGAAATGTCGTATATTCTTCTCGATGTAATTCAGGAGATGAGAATACTTCAGCCAAGTTCCATGGTTCAGATTAGCCGGAAAAGTCCCGACAGGTTCATTCATAAAGCACTCGATATCATCAAAACAGGATTCGGGCAGCCTTCATGCTTCAATACCGATGCAATCATCCAGGAACTTCTAAGGCAGGGCAAAAGCATTACAGATGCCCGTAACGGTGGTGCTTCAGGATGTGTTGAGAGCGGTGCATTCGGTACTGAAGCTTATTGGCTGACAGGCTATTTCAATCTTCCGAAAATACTTGAACTGACACTGAACAATGGTTTTGATAAGCGGACAAATACTCAGGTTGGACTTAAAACAGGTTATGCTCCCTATTATAGCAGATTTGAAGATCTGATGGAAGCATTTAAAGTGCAGGTTAATTATTTTGCTGATATCAAGATCAGAGGCAATAATGTTATAGAGAAGACCTTTGCAAACTGGTTACCCGTGCCATTCCTTTCATTGCTGGTCGAAGACTGCATCACCTCTGCTAAAGACTACAATTGCGGAGGGGCAAGATATAATACTACCTATATTCAGGGCGTCGGACTGGGAAGCATTACCGATATGCTCTCATCAATCCGTTATAATATCTACGACAAGGAAAAGTATGGCTGGGATGAGGTAATAAGCGCACTGGATGCTGATTTCAAAGGGTTTGAAGAGATCAGGTATGACATGATATATGAAACACCAAAATACGGCAACGACGATGATTATGCCGATCAGCTTGCAGTATCGGTCTTTGAGATTTATTATGATGCAGTAAACGGCCGGCCGTCTTCAAGGGGCGGTGTACACCGCATAAATATGCTTCCAACTACTTGTCACGTTTACTTCGGGAGCGTTATCGGAGCCACACCCGATGGAAGAAGCGCCGGAAAACCACTCTCGGAAGGAATTTCTCCCAGCCAGGGTGTTGATAAACAGGGCCCGACATCGGTAATAAAGTCAGCCTCAAAAATAGATCATCTGAGAACCGGAGGGACACTTCTGAATCAGAAGTTCTCACCTCAGTTCTTCGAGGATGAGGACAGCTACAATTGTCTTACGGCTCTTATCCGAAGTTATTTCAGCCTCGACGGGCATCATATTCAGTTCAATGTTGTAAATGCAGAGACTCTCCGTGATGCGCAGAAGCATCCTGAACTGTACCGCGATCTGATTGTACGGGTTGCCGGTTACAGCGATTATTTCAACGACCTTGGAGAGGATCTCCAGGAAGAAATAATAAACCGGACTGAGCAGGAGGAATTATAAAATACAGGCAAGGTCTTTTCTCCGTGTCTCTCTGTGTTCCTCTGTGTCTCTCTGTGTAACTAAAAATAAGAACTTACACAGAGCTCACTGTCCCGAGTACTCGGGACAGTGAGCTCCACAGAGGATTCAAAAGAATATCTTTTATGATGAGGTTATTTTTTCTTATCCTTTGTCTCGCTGAATACCGAAGTTGCAGTTGCAACAACACCTGCAATATCGGTAAGGTTTGCAGGAATAATCATTGAGCTGTTGGTTTTGGCCAGTTTCCCGAATTCAGTAAGGTATTGTTCAGCAATTCTAAGGTTAACCGCATTAAGTCCGTTTTCTTCGGATATCGCAAGAGCGATTGCACGAAGTCCGTTTGCGGTAGCCTTAGCAAGCTGTTCGATCTCCGAGGCGCGACCGGCTGCCTCGTTGATTCGTTTTTGCATCTCACCTTCCGATTTCTTTATAAGTTCCTGCTTATCGCCCTCTGCATTATTGATCTTAGCCTGTTTTGTTCCTTCAGATTCTGCTATTACAGCTCTCTTCTCCCTTTCAGCCCTCATTTGTTTTTCCATGGCATCCTTGATGCTCTGGGGAGGAGATATATTCTTTACTTCATAACGTGTTACCTTAACGCCCCAGGGTTCACTGGCTTTATCAACAGCTTCAACGATTGTGACATTGATTGTTTCACGTTCTTCGAAGGTTCTGTCGAGTTCAAGTTTACCTATCACGCTTCGCATAGTTGTTTGAGCTATCTGTATTGAAGCAAACCTGTAATTGTCAATACCGTAGGAAGCTTTCTGCGGATCGAGCACCTGAAGGTAAAGGATTCCGTCGACTTCAACCGCAATATTATCGCGGGTTATACAGATCTGCGGGGCTACGTCGATAGCCTGTTCCTTAAGTGTATGCCTGTATCTTACCTTGTCGAAGAAAGGTATCAGGATCTGGAAACCTGCAGTAAATGTTGCCCTGTATTTTCCAAGTCTCTCGATGATTATTGCTGTTCTTTGTGGAACAATTTTAATCATCGATGCTAAAAGGATAAATCCGAGAAAGATTAATCCCAGAAGAATTAAAGTTGTGCTGGATCCGTTCATCTTAATTATTTTTTGGTTCAACTATTAACTTAAAACTATCTTTTTTGAGTACGATCACTCTCTGTCCTTCACTGATATCTGATGCAGATTCTGCATCCCATCTTGTTCCCTTGAATTCAACTTTTCCGGTAGATCCCACATTGAATTCAGTTTTGGCAATTGCCTCTTTTCCTGTAAATTCATCTTCAACATCATCAGATTCTGTTCCTTTGCTGTAGAAGAACTTTTTTTGGATAATTTTCCTGAGGCCAATCAGTGTCAGTACTGATGCGAAAGCAAAAATAATTATCTGAAGGTTGGGGCCTGGTTCCCAGATCAGACATGCCAATGCTGCCACCCAGGCTCCGAGGCCAAAGAAAAAAATAAAAAACCCGGGGATTACCAGTTCGAGCAAAAACAGCCCTAAGCCAACGATAAACCATACGAGTTCCGGCTTGGTGAAAATGTTTGCCATAGTGATTAGAAATTTAGTTTAACGCACGAAGTGAATCATATCACGTAAAGATAAAAAAAAAAGGTTGAATTTCAAATAGAAAAACTGTTTCCGTGAACAATTGTCACATTAAATTTATTTCCTTAAATGGATTTTTTTTCGTAAATTTTAGGTTAATTATTTTCTTGAGGAATGTCCGGAGGCAATGATGTCTCCTCCGTAAGTCTAAACGGGATAAGTGATTAACCTCTAGGTTGATAGAGTTGGCTTAATGCACCATTCGGTTCAATTTTCTGTAAAAGGAATATTCAAATGGAAAAATTCTTCGATTATTTTGATGAACGGTACAGGGAATCCATACTAAGTAAGCCCCCGGCCGAGGATGGTCCTGTGATAACTCTCTCACGACTTACAGGATGCGATGCACGAGAGGTAGCTGCTGTCCTTGTTGAACAGCTGAACAAGAAGGCTGGCACTACCAAATGGAAGTGGGTGGACAAAGATATAATCTATTCTATTGCAAAAGAGTTGAATACAGACACCCAACGAGTTGAAAATTTTTATAAGGGGATTGAATTATCCAAACTCTCAGAGATGATTATGGCATTCTCAGGTGGATTTGTGAGCGATCTGAGGGTGAAAAAAGCAATCCGGGATGTAATCCTTTCAATGTGTAAAGAGGGTTATATTGTCCTTGTAGGAAGGGGAGGAGTATCAATTGCAAGCAAAATCACTGATGCACTTCATATCAGGCTCATCGCACCATTTTACTGGAGAGTAGAGCATGTTATGAAGAAAAAACAGATTGATATGGCTGCAGCTGAGGAATATGTAGTTGAAACTGATGAAAAAAGGTTTAACCTTATCCATTCGTTCCTCGAGAAAAAGCCACTAAATATCGATTATCTCTTTGATGCTACTATTAATCGTTATGCTTTCAGTATCAGTGAAACTGCCGAGCTTATCCTTACCATGTACGAGAAAAAGATAAACCGTCAGATTAGTGAACGTAATAAACTGAAATCATTCTATTAACTGCAGAACTGATAAATACTCTGATATCCTCTGGCGAAAACCTTCATTTTGCAGGGTTTCTGATTCAGGAATTATATTGTTTATTCTGCATTACACTTACTTACCTTATAAATGTGCTCGCTTAACCTTTTATCGAGACTGCTCTTGTAGGCAGCCCAGTCGGTAATAGGGTATTTTGCCACACCTGAATCTATTGCTGCTTTTGCTACAGCAGGGGCTACCATTGAAATAAGTCTTGGGTCGAGAGGTTTTGGAATGATATATTCCCTCCCGAATTCCATCTTATCAACACCATAAGCTTTTAGTACGCAAATTGGCACAGGCTTTTTAGCCAGTTCAGCAAGAGCCTTCGAAGCTGCCAGTTTCATCTCTTCATTTATAGTAGAGGCTCTCACATCGAGCGCACCACGGAAAATAAACGGAAAGCCAAGGACGTTGTTAATCTGGTTTGGATAGTCCGAACGGCCTGTTGCGAAGATCAGGTCATAACGGGTAGCCATGGCGTCCTCGTATGATATCTCGGGGTTCGGATTCGCCATTGCGAAGACAATCGGATCCGGAGCCATAGTTGCAAGCATCTCTTTCTTAAGCATGTCGGCAGTTGAAAGGCCAAGAAAAACATCGGCACCATCCACTGCCTGTGCAAGGGTATTGATATCCCTTGAGGTAACGAATTCCTGCTTGTATTTGTTGATGTCCTGTCGCTTGACATTTATAACTCCCTTGCTGTCGACCATGACAATATTCTCTTTTTTTACACCAAGAGAGACATAAAGCCTTGAGCATGAGATGGCTGCTGCGCCTGCACCGCAAACAACTATCTTTATGTTCTCAATCTTCTTGCCGGTGAGCTCGAGGGAGTTCAGGAGGCCGGCAGCTGAAATAATGGCGGTGCCATGCTGATCATCGTGAAATACGGGGATGTCGAGAATTTTTTTCAATTCTGTCTCTATCTCAAAACATTCCGGAGCTTTTATGTCTTCAAGGTTTATACCCCCGAAAGTAGGAGCGATCTGCCTGCAGAATTCAATCATCTTTGCAGGATCTTTTTCATCAACTTCGATATCGAAAACGTCAACGTCGGCAAATATCTTGAAAAGCAGCCCCTTGCCCTCCATTACCGGTTTTCCGGCCATCGCACCTATATCACCCAGACCCAGTACAGCTGTGCCATTCGAAATCACGGCAACAAGATTGCCTTTTGCAGTATAAACATAGGCATCTTCAGGCGTTTTTTCGATTTCAAGGCAGGGGTAGGCTACTCCCGGCGTGTATGCGAGACTTAGATCGGCTTGAGTACTGTAAGGTTTTGTAGGAATGACCTCTATTTTACCGTGACGGCCTCTGCTATGGTAGAGAAGCGCATCTTCCTTTGTTAATTTTGACATGGCAGTAGTTTATAATAAGTCATTCAAAATTATTGCTTTGTAGCTGATTAATTTATGAGAAATATCATGGAATAAGGCAAAATGAAAAATCAGGAGATAGGGGGAGAATTATTAAAATCCTAATGAATCTATTTTATTTGGCATTGATAACAAAAATAGATATTTTCAGCGTCAGTTTTAAACAGGATTTTACTACATTAAATATCTTCATTTTCATGAAAAATATAGCAATCGGAACTGATATAGGCGGAAGTCATATCAGCTGTGCCGCAGTTGACCTGCAGTCGGGCAAGATATTAAAGGATACATTGTCGGAGAGGTCGGTTAACAACCAGGCTTCAGCCGATGAAATAATTTCCGTGTGGAGCGAAGCGCTCCTGTCGTCTATGACAAAAGTTCCAACAGAACAGATTAAGGGAATTGGTTTTGCAATGCCTGGTCCGTTCGACTATGTTAAAGGGATAAGTTATATTAAAGGTGTTGCCAAATATGAAAGCCTTTACGGGATCAATGTTACTGATGCCATTGCCGAAAGGCTGAATGTTTCTGAGGATTTCCTCATACGGTTTATGAATGATGCCTCAGCATTTGCAGTAGGAGAGGCATGGGCGGGAAACGCTGCAACCTTTGCAAGGTCTTTATCTATAACCCTTGGAACAGGATTCGGTTCTGCCTTCATAAGTAACCGTATTCCTGTCGTTGACGGAGAACTGGTCCCCCGACTTGGGTGCATTTACCATCTTCCTTACAGGGATGGTATTGCTGATGATTATTTCTCAACACGGGGATTGCTAGGCAGATATAAAAACAGTTCAGGACATGAACTGAGCGGGGTTAAGGAGCTTGCTGCCCTGGCTCTGACAGATACCCTGGTTGCTGACCTCTTCACTGATTTCGGTGTTAACGCAGGGATCTTCCTTGCTCCATGGTTGAAGAAATTTCAGGCAGAAATATTGGTAATCGGAGGGAATATTTCGAACGCTTATAGTCTTTTTGGCGAAGCCTTTGAAGCGAGTTTGAAAAATGAGAGCTGCACATGCAGGGTTGCACTCTCAGGATTAAAGGAAGATGCCGCCCTTATGGGTAGCGCCTATATGCTTGACGATGACTTCTGGAAATCAGTTCAGCATGCCTTGCCTCTGATGTAAACGGAACTTTAATATTTATTAATAATACTACCGATTATGAATACACAAAACGTAAAAATTACCAAAATACTACCGGTTCTTATTGGATTTTTTGTGATGGGCTTTGTTGATTTAGTAGGCATAGCAACTAATTACGCAAAGGCTGATTTTCAACTGTCAGACACAATGGCAAATTTATTACCTTCAATGGTTTTCTTTTGGTTTCTGGTATTTTCAGTTCCAACAGGATTCCTGATGAATAAAATTGGCAGAAAAAATACTGTTCTTCTTAGTTTAATTATTACCATACCGGCTTTAATAATTCCAATTTTAAGTTACTCCTTTACCTCAATGTTAATTTCCTTTACGGTTTTGGGAATAGGGAATACTATGATGCAGGTTTCATTAAATCCTTTGTTAGCTAATATTGTTGATGAGAAAAAGATGGCAAGCACATTAACATTCGGGCAATTTGTGAAGGCCATTGCTTCATTCGCTGCTCCGGTATTTGCAGCATGGGCCGTTGTAAAGTTCTCAGATTGGAGAATGTTAATATTCCCGATTTTTTCAGTAGTATGTTTTTTTGTTTTTGTATGGCTGTTTTTTACTAAAATTGAAGAAAAGAAAAACGAAGCCAAAGTGGCGTCCTTTGCAGAGTGTTTCTCATTACTTGGCGATAAAACAATTTTGCTGCTTTTTTTTGGTATTATGGCCCATGTCGGACTGGATGTAGGTATCAACACAACTGCGCCCAAACTACTTATGGAACGATTGAATATCGACCTTGCCACTGCAGGTTATGCAACAAGTTTCTATTTTATTTTCCGTACTGCAGGTTGTTTACTGGGATCAGGGTTACTTGCGAAATTTTCGGCAAAAAAAGTATTTATTGTTAGCGTTAGCATGATCCTTGTTGGTATCTTATGTTTGTTTGTTCCCAATAAAACTATATTGTATTTTGGTATTGCTATGTTTGGACTGGGTAATTCGAATATCTTCTCGGTAATTTTCTCTCAGGCACTTATACAAAAACCTTCTTTTCAAAACCAGGTTTCAGGGCTAATGATTATGGGTGTCTTTGGTGGTGCTGTAATTCCTTTGATTATGGGAATTTCGTCTGATTTTGTTGGCGGACAGTCTGGTGCCTTATTTGTGCTCCTGTTCAGTGTAGCATATCTGCTGACGGTTGTTACAGGTAAAATAAAGACCCTGGATACAAGTAAATAAAAACGGATAAGGTAATATTGAAATCAAATTAATGAGTAAGGCTCTTGTAAATTCCGGGTCAGTTGTATGTACCAAATGGCTGTATAAAGGAGTAAAAGAATCGTTTCAGTAATTGCGGATTTTATCTGATTCCGGAAAAAGAAGGTCCTAAACCTTCTTTTTCCGGTTGTTTTTCGGCGAAAAAATTCTTAAAAATGACATATTTTGAATGCTTTTGTTCTCAAAAAACCGTATTTCACACGTCCAATTAGTGGGTATGTATATTAAATCCCTTGTTTCGTACAATACAACTTAAAATATGGTTTTATTTCATTTGTTACAATTATTTTAGCAGTGTAATATGATGATGATTATTTATAATTAAAAAGATACAATCTGATAGAAGAAAATAATATTTGACAACGTGTTAGGTTTAACATTCCACTGTTCCGGAGTTCCCCATTCCCCATTCTCCTCAATACTCCGTAACAAATATCCCCCTTCAACCGTGCAACTTTCTTTCAGAAAGCCGGCATCCTGAAGGGGGTTCCTTTTTTTTACTATATTTGATACTCAATAAACCAACCTTCTTCAAAGGTTTGAAAACAGTTTTCAATATATTCACAGTATGCTGCCGCCGGCTAAGGCTTGGTTTCCTGCCGGGAATGAGGTTCCTGATGATTATCCTGGCAGTTTTATCCGCCACCGGGAAAACCGAGGCCCAGTCATACCCTTTCCGTGAATATACAGCCATTGACGGACTCCCCGATAATCTGACCAACTATATTATGCAGGACAGCAGGGGATTCATATGGATAATGACAACCAACAGGCTGGCGCGCTTTGACGGTACTGAATTTGTAATTTATTCAAGAACCGATTCGGTTTTTAACCAATCTCTTGCTGATGTATTTGAAGATTCAGAAAAAAATATATGGATGTACGGTCTTTACGGCCTGTCGAAATATACTGGAAACGGATTTAACCATTTTTTCCCGTCAGGTGATCTTGAAATAAAGCTGTTCACTGGTCATCCTGTGTCCTTCGACGGGAATAACAATATGTACCTCGTCTGTATGAAAAAAGAAAGGACAAATGGTAGTATAGTTGTATTTAATGACAGTATTTATTCTGACTATTCCGTCAATTACCGCGCTCTCGATACACTCGATATTTCAGCAGTTGCATACGACGGTACCACACGGGCACTGGTGATACTTACTTCTGACAGCAGGTTATGGCTATGGAAAAACGGGAACCTGCTGTTTCTTCATGACGAGGTCCTGGGCGTGGGCCGAAGCACGGTAGGTGTAGAGGTGAACATTGGCAAAAAAGGTTATTATCATTATAGTAATGGGAGATTGATTCCGCAAGATCCGGTAAATAGTTCGGGAAAACCCGGATTACAAATGAATCCATTTCAATATGAAGGTTACGTCAGGTACTATGATGGTATTTCTATTCTTCCTTTAAAGATTCCTTACACTTCATATAATTACAGTTTCGATACAGAGGGCTGTTTGTGGCTGGGTTCCGACAATAGTCTAAGGAGGCTTCTCTCCATAGCATTCTCATCCATAGCTGAAAAAGAAACAGGACTTGAAACTGTCTGGACGATTATTGCAGATAAAAATGATCATATCTGGTTGGGATCATTGAGAAAGGGCGATCTTGTTGAATATGACGGACATAATTTCAAGACAAGGAACGAGTTCAAAAAAGTAATGCCAGAGTATTCTGTATTTTACAAGGGAAGCCGTTTGATGGAAAATGGAAACATCTGGTTTTCAATGAAAAGAGGCGTACTTGTGTGGGACGGAAAGTCCTTTTCAAAACTGAAAGACATTTCTGCTGACGCACAGGTTTGCTACATTTATGAAGATCCGGATAACGGAACTAAAATTATTGGAACCAGTCTGGGCATTTATTTAATAAGGAATGGGCTCACCGAACTTGATACCCGTTTCGTTGATGACAAACTTGGAGTTATTGAAGGAGTTACAAAGGATGACGACGGGATATACTGGCTCTCGGGCCACAAAGGTATTTTCAGGTTCGATGGAACTAATGCGACACGAATCAAACAGGGGATACTTCCTGACATTTCAACTTTTACAATCGTTAAGGACTACCGCGGGGGGATATGGGTTACATCAAACTCAGGATTGTTATTCAAGGGAAAACAAACGGAAAAGTTTATCAGCGGGCTTCCGGAAGTGGTCAACGCTCCTGCAAAAAGTATCATCATCATGGACAGCACTCATGTCCTTTTGGGCAGGGTGGCCGATATTTGCATTATTGACCTTGAAAGGTTTTACAATAACGAAAAGACATATTATAGAATATATGATAAGTCAGATGGGTTCGATGGTATAGAATGCCTCGACAACGGAATAGTAAAAGATAATTCAGGAAATTTCTGGATACTTACTTCTGACCGCCTGGTCCGGTTTAATCCTTCCAGGCTTAAGAAAAACATTAATCCTCCCAAACTTAATATTACCGGCCTTTACTTTAAGAATGACAGTCTGGAATGGATCACAGCAGAAAAAGGTGGTTTCTTCTATAACATTCCTGAAAATATTGTCCTTAAGAAATTTCAAAATACAATAAGAGTCACTTATACAGGTATTTCTACAACGAATCCGACTAAAGTCAAATACAGGCATATGCTTGAAGGCTATGACAGGAAATGGTCGCTTCCTGCCTCACTGGGTTCGAAGGATTATGAAAAGCTGCCTCCGGGCAAGTATGCCTTCATGCTTAAAGCCTCAAATGCCGATGGTGTTGAAACACCTCAGCCTCTCGTATTCCGTTTTACAATTCTTCCTGCGTTCTGGCAGACAAAGCTTTTTATTCTTACAATTCTTATTTTAACCGTTGCATTGATTGTTACAATTACCTGGCTTATTCTTAAAAGAGAACAACAGAGGAAAGAGCAGAAAAGTCAGTTGATTAATGAGCTGTCTCAGTTGCAGATGAAATTGGTAATAAGGCAGTTTGATCCTCATTTTACATTCAATGTGATATCTTCGATTGGAACATTGATACTTAAGGAACAGCGTGAAACAGCCTATGAGTACATTATTAAACTGGCTAGTCTTCTCAGAACCGTTTTAAGCGATGGTGCGCCAATGATCAAACCTCTTTCGGAGGAACTTGATTTTGTCCAGCGGTATTGTGAACTTACGAAGCTAAGGTTTAAGGAACGGTTTTCCTTCTCTATCATATTAGGCAAGGATGTAAACCTTGGGAGGCTGATTCCTAAGATGCTTATTCAAACCTTTGTAGAGAATTCTATCAAACATGGTTTTGAAAACCTTGAACAAGGAGGACAGGTTGACATTTCCCTGAGCACTGCGGAGAATTCACTACTGATAGTTATCAGGGATAATGGTATAGGTCGAAACGATACTGAAATTAAAAAATCTTATGGAACAGGACATGGTTTTAGAATTATCAATGCTATTTTTGAAGAGATGAATACGGGAAATGATTCTCCTGCCAGATTTGAAATTATTGACCTTGCCAAAACAGGAGAATCTTCAGGGACCGAAATACGTATTATCATTCCTGACGATTACAAATTTGTAATTCATGAGAAAAGATACGAGAAAAAGTATACCCTGATTTGATTGAATATTATATAGTAGCACCTAACCAAAATATTTTGTTTTTATGAGCGATAATGATTTTAAAGTACTGATGGAGTTTCTTTCGTATCCGCTTGATTCCGGTAAGGATATTCTTAATCGTTTTGCCGGACTGCCTAAGTCTCAGGCAAATGAATTACCACAGCATAAGATAAATTCCGGGAACCAGCTCGAACAGTTTGTATATATTCCGGGCTCAAGGAAGAATAAGGTACTTCTTGTTGCTCATGCAGATACAAAGTGGGACAGGGATTATCAATATGCAAGTGTTACAGGAAACAGGTTTATTATTGACGGGAAATACGTCTCCTCTGCCGGAATAGGATCGGATGGAAGAGCGGGCTGTGCCATTCTTTGGCTTTTAAGAGAAATGGGACACTCGCTTCTTATTACTAACGGAGAATTCGGTAACTGGAGAAAAATGATTCCTTCATTGAGTGGCAGCAGATGGCTGAAAGAGAGACATCCGGAAATCGCCGATGAAATGAACAGGATCCATCAGTTTGCCGTGCAGTTCGATTGCAGAAATGCAACTGAGTTCAAGTGCTATGAGGTAGGCACTGCCGGTTTCAGACAATATATAAGGGAAGAGACTGGGTACAAGGATTCAGGCAGGGAAGGTGTTAAGGATATAACTCTTGTTTGCAGCGACATTTGCGGAGTAAACCTGAGTGTGGGTTTTGATAAGGAAAATACTTCGGCAGAAATACTTAATGCCGAACAATGGAACAATACGCTTGATCTTTGCAGGGAGTGGCTGAGTGAACCGGACCTGCCACGGTTTCCGCTTCAGAACACAGTTGAAGGCCGGTTCTTATAAAATAAAACCTTTGTACAATTTGTATTTTGATCATAAAACTCGCAAATTGCATTGCGGTTAGTGAATTGGAATTTTCTGCAATCCATGTTAGTTGCCGCGACCTTAGTTGCATGGATTAACAATATAAAACCAATCGTTAAAATTTGTATGATATGAAAAAAGACAATCTGGGCAGGCGTGAGTTTCTTAGAAAGACCGGTACTGCTGCAATTGCATTTACAATTATTCCACGCCATGTACTGGGGGGACAGGGTTACTCTGCGCCCAGCGATCAGCTGACTAAAGGAATTATCGGCGTCGGCGGTATGGGCCGCGGTCATTTTGATTATGAAGGTACCCGCCTCCTTGCAGTTTGCGATGTTGACAAGAACCATCTGAATGATGCCATCGCTGCAGCAGGAGGTAAGATTGATGGCTACCACGACTTTCGCGAACTGATCGCCAGGCCGGATATCGATATCGTCCATATTGCTACGCCTCCCCACTGGCATGGTATTATGGCCAGGACTGCTGCTGAGGCAGGAAAGGATATCTGGTGTGAAAAGCCTATGACACGAACTATTGGCGAAGGGATTAAGGTAGTTGAGGCTGTTCAGAAACATGGTCGGATGTTCAGACTGAATACATGGTTCAGGTTTAAAGATCAGTTCTATGGATTGGGAACAACTGTAAAACCATTGAAGAAACTCGTCGACAGCGGTGTGCTTGGATGGCCATTAAAGGTAACTGTAAGCGGTATTACAGGTTACGACTGGAAATTTTACTGGAGCGGACTGCATAACCTTCAGCCAATGCCGGTTCCATCAGAACTTGATTATGATTTCTGGCTCGGCCCGGCTCCTCATAAGCCCTACAATCCGGAAAGAGTTCATGCAAAATTCCGGGGTTACTGGGATTATGACGGAGGTGGACTTGGCGACATGGGTCAGCATTACCTCGATCCTGTACAATATATGCTTGGGAAAGATGATACAGGTCCCATATCGGTTGAGATCGATGCCCCGCAGCAGCATTATGATGCAGTGGGCTCATGGCGCAGGATAACATATACTTACGCCGACGGTTGCCAGATCATCCTCGACGGTGAGAACCGCGATAAGGATGCTGCATATATAGAAGGCCCTCATGGTAAGGTTTATAAGGGATTCAGGTCCGATGTTCCAAACTTTGAAAAACTCATTGATTCTCTTCCCGACCCTCTGCCACAGATTACTACTTTCAGTGAATCAGTAATTACAAGGAAGAAATTTGCTCTCAATGAGTCAAATGGCCACAGGTCATGTTCGATTGTTAATATGGGCATAATAGCACTACGTCTGGGCCGAAACCTTAAGTACGATCCTGTAAAACAGCAGTTCATTGACGATGAGGGAGCCAACCAGCTTATCAATCCCCCGATGCGTGACCCGTGGAAGATCTGATGACCAAAATTTAATTGTAAAATCTGAAAATTCTTATATAATGAAAATTCTGAAAATTGTACTCATCAGTTTTTCAATCCTGCTGATCTCCTCCTCATCTTTTTCACAGGATAAAAGAACAACTGTAACAAAAGTAGCAGATATCCTTGCCCGTTTTCCGGCAAGCGATCTGCAGCTCAATAATAAACTTATGGGCGATATGATACTGCTCGGTGAGGATGGCCTGAAGCAGATCTGTAACCAGATTATTCCGGCAGGCACGGGTAATGACACCCCTGCCAGATTCGGAGTGGAAAGCTATACCCGTTTCCTGTCGCAGACCGGGAAAGAACAGGAACGTGCAGTATGGGAAAACATCTGCATCAGCTATGTTTCAGCTTCCGCTGACAATGGGGTAAAGGATTTCTTCATGAAACAACTCCAGCTTACAGGCGGAGAAAAATCGGCCGAAGCAGTCAAGGGATATCTTGGGAGCAGGGAAACCTGTGGTCCTGCCATAGCTGTCATAACAGCTGTTGGCGGAAAAACAGCAGAAGCAATACTTTCCCAGGCTCTGACGAACAAGGATCTCCCCTGTGCAGCTGCAGCCTTGAATGCTCTGGCAGGCATGAATTCAAATGTTGCAGTCAACGAATTTATTTCATGGTCGGGAAGCAGCGATATCAACATCAAAGCTTCGGCATTCAATGCCCTCGCCCGAAGTGGCCATCCTGCAGCTTATCCTGTTCTTTCGAATGCAGCCAGAGATGTATCCTATCTCTGGGAACGTACAGGGGCTACTGAAGCCCTGTTGACTTATGCTAAGGTTGTCGGACAGAATGGCGATATTAAAACTGCCGACAAGATTTGCAAACTCATTATGTCAAAATGCGATGCTGCACCTGCAATCCAGAACAAAACAGCAGCACTCGGCATTTATACTGGTTTTCATGGCATCGACGCAATGCCCGTAATTATTAAGGCAGCCTCGCATCCTGATATGAAATATCGTCGCGCTGCTATGCGTATCTCACTTTCAATAACTGATAAGGAAGTCACAAAAAAGTGGATAGCTTTTTTCCCAAAAGCAAATCCTGATGCGAAAGCTGATATAATTACAATGCTTGGGAGACGTGGCGATGAACTTGCCCTTCCCCTTGTTACCGCTTCATTATCAGATAATGATCCAAAGATACGCCAGGAAGCATGTGAAGCGCTTGTGACCTTAAACCAGGATAAGTCTTTACCTTCATTTATTCAATATCTTAATAATTATCCAGGCGATTCAGACCAGGTTGCTGTTAAGAAAGCCCTGATGACAGTTATCGGTAGCGGCAGCATGCCCATGCTCATCCCTGTTTTGAAAGACGGATCTCCTGCTGCGAAGAAGACAGTAATTGAACTTCTGGCTTGGAGTAAGGAGAGCAGGTATTTTACCGAGGTTTTTTCCCTTACAGCTTCAACCGATGAGCTTGTAAAGGACGCTGCCTTTAAGGCACTTCCTTCACTCGCAGGCCCTTCAGACCAGGAGAAACTTATAGGCCTCCTGAATGAGACATCAAAACAGTCAAACATTGAGGAACTGCAGGCTGCTTTGTCCTCTGCAGCCGGCAAGATTCAGGATCCTTCAAAAAGATCAACTTCTATCCTTAAGGCTATGTCGGGCAATACCGACAAGGCAAAATTAATACCTGTACTCTCCAAAACAGGAGGCAGGGAAGCATTATCAACGGTGCTTAAGGAATTTGAAAATGGAAATTCGCAGATGAGAGAAATCTGTTTCAAGGCACTTACAGGATGGAGAGATTATTCAGCCTCATCGGCTTTGTATGAGATTTGTGCGTCGGGTAATAAGACATTTGAAACAGCCGCCTTTGTCGGTTATGTAAAACAGATAAGGACTGCCGCTATCTCCGATGAACAAAAATTGCTGCTGTTCAGGAAAATAATGCCCTTCGCCCTGAGCCCTGAGCGTAAAAATTCACTTCTGACTGAGATTGGCAAGACAAAAACATATCCGTCGCTTTATTTCGTTGCCGGATATCTCGATGATCCAGCAACATCAGCAGCTGCAGCTAAGGCAGCAATGCTTATTGCACTTCCCACGGTGAGTTCAAAGGCAGGAATGTACGGATCAATTGCAAAGGAGATACTTACAAAAGCGGTTGGGAAGATCCAGGGCCAGGAAGCTGATTATGACAAGGAGATGATTAATAAATATCTTGCCGGAATGCCTGCTGATGATGGCTTTAAGCCTATGTTCAACGGAAAAGACCTTACAGGATGGCACGGCCTTGTTGAAAATCCTGTTGCCAGGGCAAAGATGAAACCTGCTGAACTTGCAAAAAAACAGGCAGAGGCTGACAAGAAAGTAGCCGGCACATGGAGCGTGAAGGACGGATGCATCTGGTTCAATGGTAGTGGAGATAACCTCTGTTCAGTTAAAGAATACGGAGACTTCGAGATGATGGTTGACTGGAAGATCACAAAAGCCGGCGACAGCGGCATTTATCTTCGCGGAACGCCACAGATTCAGATCTGGGATACATCAAGAGTTGATGCAGGCGCACAGGTTGGCTCGGGAGGATTGTACAACAACCAGAAGAATCCTTCGAAACCACCAGTGGTTGCTGATAATCCGGTTGGAGAATGGAATACCTTCAGGATCGTTATGATTGGAGAGAAAGTCTCAGTCTGGCTTAACGGGATCCTTGTAGTCGACAATGTTACTCTCGAAAACTACTGGGATCGCAGTATCCCGATCTTCCCGAAAGGAGCCATTGAACTTCAGGCTCACGGAACTGATCTTGCCTTCAGGGATATCTATGTCCGTGAAATCAGCGAAAATGAATATAACCTTACTGCTGAAGAGAAGGCCGAAGGTTATGTTGCCCTGTTTAATGGGAAAAACCTCAACAACTGGGTTGGTAACAAAGATTCCTACAAGGCTGTCGACGGCCTGATGGTAATCACTCCGGGTGATGGATCCGGAGGAAATCTATATTCCGAAAAGGAATATGCCGATTTTATTTTCAGGTTTGAATTCCTCTTAACTCCTGCTGCCAACAACGGCCTCGGGATAAGGACTCCTCTTACCGGCGATGCTGCTTACCTTGGCATGGAGCTCCAGATCCTCGACGACACGGCTCCTGTATATGCAAACCTTCAGCCTTATCAGTACCATGGATCAGTCTATGGCGTAATACCGGCAAAGAGAGGTTTCCAGAAACCGGTTGGAGAATGGAACTATGAGGAAGTAAAGGTACAGGGTACGCATATTACAATCACCCTCAACGGGACTGTTATCGTTGACGGTGATATTGCCGGACCACGCGATAACGGGACGATGGACCATAACGAACATCCTGGTCTTAAGAATACAACAGGCCATATAGGATGGCTTGGACATGGATCGGATGTTAAATTCAGAAACATAAGAATTAAAGACCTTTCAAAATAATACAACTCACCTCTGTGGCCCTCTGTGGTTCTCCGTGGACCTCTGTGTAAGTTCTTTTTTGTTACACAGAGATACACAGAGGAGCACAGAGTTCCACAGAGACATTAAAGAATAAAATCCTGAAAATGAAAAAGCTACTCTCATTATTCTCCGTTATTATCTGCCTTTCAGCATGTGCTCAGATTACCCCGCCTGCACCTTTTGGCCCCGTACCCTCGGAGCGTCAGCAGGCCTGGCATGAGCTAGAATATTATATGTTCGCTCATTTTACTGTTAATACTTTCACAGACAAGGAATGGGGTTACGGTGACGAAAAGGAATCTGTTTTCAACCCTTCTGAGCTCGACTGCAGGCAATGGGCAAAAGTTGCTAAGGAAGCGGGAATGAAAGGCATAATAATTACTGCCAAACATCACGACGGCTTTTGCCTCTGGCCTTCGGAGTTTACCGAACATTCAGTTAAAAATTCCGTTTGGAAAGATGGTAAGGGCGATGTGCTGAAAGAACTCAAACAGGCCTGCGATGAATACGGGCTTAAATTTGGTGTCTACCTTTCACCATGGGACAGGAA
This sequence comes from uncultured Bacteroidota bacterium, assembly GCA_903844815.1. Lineage (GTDB taxonomy): Bacteria > Bacteroidota > Bacteroidia > Bacteroidales > VadinHA17 > LD21. The sequence continues at coordinate 21,829 of CAIMVD010000328.1, forward strand.
CAGCGCTGTTTATGGTACTCCGGAATACCTTGTCTATTATCGGAACCAGCTAAGGGAGTTACTTACAAAGTATGGCGACATTTATGAAGTGTGGTTCGATGGGGCCAATGGCGGGGACGGATTTTACGGAGGCAAAAGAGAAGTAAGGAAAATCGATAACCGGACTTTTTATGACTGGGCTAACACCCACAAGATTGTGAGGGAATTGCAGCCTATGGCTATGATGTTCAGCGATGCGGGCCCCGACACAAGGTGGGTCGGGAATGAGTCGGGAATGGGAAGTCTTACAAACTGGTGCCTTCTTAATAAGGATGAGATGTACCCTGGCGGCAATTTTGCATCAATGCTTGGCGAAGGTAATGAAGATGGAAATTACTGGGTTCCTGCGGAAGTTGACGTTTCAATCCGCCCGGGATGGTTCTTCCATGCCAAACAGGATTCGCTGGTGCGCACACCAGAAAACCTGATGGAACTTTACTATTCATCGGTAGGAAGAAATAGCAACCTGCTTCTCAATGTTCCTCCCGACAGGAGGGGACTGCTACATGAGAATGACGTAAAATCTCTCCTTGCTTTCAGCGAGCTCAGGAAAAAGGAGTTTGAAAACGAAGTTGCAAAGGGTAAGAAAGTAACTGTTTCTGCCAGCAGGGGAAAGGGTTATGAAGGTTCACGCGTAAATGACGGGAATCCTGAAACTTATTGGGCAACAAAGGATGAGGATAAATCGGGAGAAATCATCATTGACTTAGGAACTGAAACCGAGGTCAACAGGATTCTTTTGCAGGAATATATTAAGCTTGGTCAGAGGGTTCAGGAATTCAAAGTAGAAGCCTTTGCAGATGGAGTCTGGAAACATCTTATCGATGGCACAACAATAGGCCATAAGGTTATCCGTAAATTCCCTGTTGAAAAAGCCACAAAGATCAAAGTAATAATAAACAAGTCAAAAGCCTGCCCGGTTATTTCCAATATTGAATTATTCAGGGCACCGGGGAACTAGGAAGCGGAGAGCGTGGATCGTAAAGCGTAGAGAGTCTGCATCGCTGGCGCCGATTTGCAGGGGCCCTTACTGCTGGCGCCGATTTGCAGGGGCCCTTACCGCTGGCGCCGATTTGCAGGGGCCCTTACTGCTGGCGCCGATTTGCAATCGGGGCCAACGGTGTATTATTAGGCACGGATTACAAATCCGCGCCATCGTTTATTTTCCTGGCTGGCGCCGATTTGCAATCGGGGCCCATGGTATTTAATTTGTCACGGATTACAAATCCGCGCCATCATTATTTTCCTGGCTGGCGCCGATTTACAGTCGGGACCCCCGGTATATTATTTGGCACGGATTACAAATCCGCGCCATCGTTTATTTTCCTGGCTGGCGCCGATTTGCAATCGGGGCCCATGGTATTTAATTTGTCACGGAT
>CAIMVD010000329.1 GCA_903844815.1 uncultured Bacteroidota bacterium
GATATGTGTTCGTTTTTAAAAAATTACACAATTATGAAAATTAAAAATGTTAATTACGCCACGCAAATTGTTAATAACACCACATTTTTTAACTTTATTCACTTTTAACTTTAGCTCAATTTAAGTACTGATTAGTTACAATATTATTAATATATTCCTTCCCTATTCGGCTATTAATCAAGTTTGTAAAATGAAGAAGATATTTATCCTCATTCGGAAATTTATCAGCTTTAATACCCAATGGCTCACCTTTGTCATCTACTCCCACAAGTAAAGTACCTCCATCTGTATTTAAGAAAGCAACAATAGACTTTAAAACAGAATGTTCCATCTTCTGATCTTCGCAATTAGTATGTAGATTCCATCGCAAAGTAGATTTAAATTCAAGCTGGAAGCTTTCGCCATTTTTTATTAGGTCTTCTATTTCAGTTAAGCGAGGCGTAGTTAGGTTAAGAAATTGTACCATACATTCAGCATTGTGCTTTATAGCTTGTTGCATTTCTTTTTCTTCCTTTCGATTTACATCAGAAAACACCTTTGAATTTATGCATATGGCAGTCATATAAAGAACAGTAAACTCCTGTGGAGAGATCCTCTTTGATGTTAATAGTGTTCCAAGCACAGGAGAGCCAAATACATTATCGATAGTTACGAAGACAGTGAGTTTAGTTTCATCAAGTTCCAGCAATAAAGAGTAAATATGATCAACAATTCGTTCAAAATTTGCCTCAATTTCTTTATCAGTTGATAACCAAGAGCGATCCTCTAATTGAACTTGAGGTAAATGAGGGTAATTAAGACTATATCCATTTAAGTATTCTTCAATAATATTAAGATATTTCATTTGCTCAATTACTTCTGGACCTGCACAGGTTCTTAATACAGGATCATTTAGAAGCGCGTAAAATATATTTTCCCTTTTAATATTGACTCCTGAGAGCACCCCATCAATTTGGGTACAGAATAGATTATATAATGAAATCTTGTGCACATCCAGTATATCACAAAATTCCAGTTCTGCAACAAGTTCTCTAAGTGCATTATAATTTTCATGAACTATCGGTTGGCCCTCTGGAGTTCTAAGTACTTTTCTGTCAATAGTAACCATATAAAGCTCTTCTGAAGAGTTCCGATTTACCTCTTTAAAAATGTCCAGAGTCACTTCTTCAACATAAATATCTGACTTGGAAATATTTATTTTTTTTTGCAGTCCTTGTTTCATTTGATATTTTATACATTGGTAAAACTAAAATATTGTAATAGTATCATTATATCTCTTAAATTTAACATAAAAATTGAAAATTTGCATAATTCCAATCTGATAATTTTAATTTTGAATCGACCTGTATATTATATAGTTAAAGAACATAAAATGACTGTAGTAAACTTAATATAGAAAAAATATTCATCAAAAAATAGTAATATGAATTCACCCTTGTCATACAGCCATTGCTCTCATGGAATACATGCAGTAGGCCATTCAACTGTAGCAGTAGACTTAACAGTTCTAGGAATCTGGCTGATCATATCAACAATAGTTTACTTTCTATTTAAACGCTTTGTAAGAGAAAAAGCTATTAATAGAGCAAGGTTCTTTGTAGGTTATTTAGTGTTGTCATTTTTAATAGTACTCCTCTTAATTGGCAAACACTTAGTTCCAAGTGATCTCTATTCAAATATTTTATCTGAGGTAATCGGAATTACACTTACCGTATTAATCATTGATAGGATTTATCATTACCTCTCAGAGCGTAATGAAAAATTGCATCGTGATATTTCTTTAAGGCATTGTAAAACCCCTATTTATTCATATTGTTATATGTGGTTTGTAATTTATGAACCCATCAAAGCAACAAGACTAACGAGACTTCAGGTATACAATAATCTTGAAGATTTCTATATGTCTGACGACTTTTATGATTCAATTCGAAGCTTCAATTTTGCCAATCTTATTTCTCCTGACAAAACGTACGCTCAGTATTATTCTGAGAATCTGGATAAAACAGAAGAAAATTTTCAAAATATTCTTGCTAAATATGCATCCAAGTTATCGCTACAGGATATACAAAGACTTGAATTCTTTGGTGGTGGTTCATATATTTATAAAGTATTTAGACTCATGAATCTTTTAAGAACTGTACAGGTGTCATCCCAATTAGACAATAATCCACCGACACCTGCTTCAAATTTGATACTTATAAATGAATTCACTCAAGTAAGCAAAGAAAATTTCCAAAAGCACTTTAAGAAGCTAATTGCACTTATAAAAGACTATAATGCCGTAAGTCCGCCAATTGATCTATGGACCATTGAGACACTAAATTCTTTGACAAAATTAAGCGGTCCAAATGCTAACAATTATGATTGGTAATTAAAAGAATCGCGCTCATCAATTTGTTTGTTATCTCATGTAATGCTTTCATTATTATTTACCTAGACTGCACAAAAACGGTGCTGCTTCCTACTAGTTCTGTTATAACTATTCAAAAAAGTACCTAGACTTTGGTTGGTGCTTGTGTCAGGCAATATAAAATCACTTTATTACCATGACTTTATTAAAACTGGTAACAAATAATAAATAATGAAATATGGAAAAAACAGTAATGAATCGGGAGGATCTGTATAGTTTAATTTGGAAGGTACCCATATCAAATTTGTTAAAGAAGTATGAAATTAATCTCCCTCAATTAAGAAGGATCCTTAAAGATCTGAATATTCCAACACCAGAAATGGGATATTGGCAAAAGATTCAATATGGTAAAACAGTTGAAATAAAGGAATTACCAATCGATTATTCTGGCAAGGAGGTCGTTACATTAGCTATCAGAGAAAATCCACTATCATTCAAAAAATCTCCGCAGAAAATCCTGAAGGAATCACTTATGAATGATCCTAGTTTACCCATAAAAGTTAATCAGAAACTTGTTAAACCAGATATTTTAGTAATTGAAGCAAGGGAAAGTCTGGCAAGGAAAAATGCAGATTCCAATAGTCGCCATATTGGTTTAAATTATAGTCGCTACAAAGGAATGATCGAAACTAAAAGCGATGAATTAAGAATAAGAGTTTCACCAGCTAATGTTGGAAGAGCACTTCGTTTCTTCGATGCGTTTATTAAACTTCTAAGGGCCAGAAAACATAATATTATATTCGAATACGGAAATACTTGTGCCTTAATTGATGATGAAAAATTTGAAATTAGCTTAAGAGAAAAATATATCAAGGCAAAAAGCAATGACTCATGGCAAAGTTATGAGTATGTACCTTCCGGGATTATGGCTTTTAAATTAGAATCTTATCCATACAAGGAATGGAAGGATGGTAAACAATTAATTGAAGATCGTATAGCTGATATATTCACATACTTTGAGTTATACGCCCAAAAGAGAAGACAGGAGAGAATTTATTATGAGGAGCAGTGTAAGATTCGTGAGGAGAAGGAAAGAATTGAAAGAGAAATAAAAGCACGAAAGGAAAAAGAAGTGAGGGACTTCAAGAAACTTGTTAAGGAAGCAAATCAGTGGCAACAGTCTCAATTGATCAGATCTTATATATCTTATGTGGAGAATATAGCACTGCAGACTGGTGAATTATCAGATGAACTCAAGAATTGGATTGAGTGGTCAAATCAAAAAGCTGACTGGTATGATCCGTATAAAAAAAAAGAAGACAAAATATTAGGAACCTACATTGATTATTAATCTATAATTTAGTAATGTAAGAAAAAGCCTGTTAGATGGAAAACTTAATACAACAATACCATATACCTGATCGCATTTGGAAAATCTGGAAGGCAGATTCATACGACTACTTCATAGATAATTTCATGGTAACAGGGAAGTTCCATGACAAAGTTCCAGAGAAAATTATTAATGATTATAAAATAGTGGAGAGACTCTTATGTTACTCCTATTATCATTATCCACTACTTGATGAAGCTTTTTCAAAAGCAACAAGAGTATTTGAATCTGCAATAAAATTGCGGCTTAAGGAACTTGGTATTCCTGAACCAATGAAATTTGAAAGTCTTGAAAAAAAGATTAAGAAAATTGAACCATTTACTTCTCCTACAGTATTGATGGAATGGAATAAAGCAAGAGAAATCAGAAATGCTTTCGCACATCCAGAAGCTGGATCATTAATGGGCATAATAGTGCTGAGAGGATTTTATCAAATGGTCAACATCATAAACACCATTTTCCTGGATAAAACAATAATTGAAGAGAACGAGCTTTTACTTAATAATTTAAAAACTGAAGCACTGCATCTTAAAGAAGGCCTGTTTAAATTTGAGTTTCAGGAAAAAAACTTTCTGGTGTGGTCAATAATTCCTTACTCTTATTTTAGGACTAAAAATGTTGATAAATCTTTTTGGGTTTTTCATCCGGTTTTTACCTATTTTCCTCAAACTACTGATAAACTTGACTTTAGTTTGCCGATTTGTCTCAGATTATCCAACCTAGAGATCTCTGATATCGGTATCAAGGCAACAATTCTTGGTTCAGGTGATAAGATTGTAGCCATTAAAACTGATAACCCAATAAATATAGATCAATTAAAAAAGCATAAAAATATAATTGTATCATCCGAAATGACTGTCAAAGATCTTTACTGGCATCATATGGAATCAGAGGTAACCTTTGAAGTTGTTAAGTTCCTATATGATGAATGTTGGAAATAAAACTCTGACTAACTAGCATTCTTTATTTAACTTATTATTAGCACTATTAAAGTTCAATTTTATAATTTTTTATAATTTTTTATAAAAAAATTTCAGAAATGCATTTCCCATAAAAACAATTTCATTTCTGTAAAAAAAATATTTGCCATCTACTGCATAAGTTTCATCTTCTCCTTGTATTTATAATAAATTAAGGAGGCAAATCATGATTTGTATAAAGAAACACTTAACGCATCACCCCTGGTCTACAGAGACCCTACCTGGTGAGGGACCGGGCCCGTGGGGATCCCGGAATCTAAGTACATTATGCTCTTGGTGGAAATTACCACTACTCAATTTTAAACTGACATTAAACAGATTGGTACTTCGACTAGGATGCATTATTATACCATCATGGCATTATATAAATCATAGTAGTATTCATACAACCGGACATGTTCTGAAACTGAATGAAATTTATGCATTTAAGGAAGGAGCTCAATACGATATTGTACGACTGTTGGATATTTACTGGATATTACGGACCATGCTGACCCCCCTCCTCCGGTGAAATTGACTGAGTATTTTACGGATTTTCCTGTTAGTTTTTCATGACAGTCCGGCAGATGCTGACCCC
>CAIMVD010000330.1 GCA_903844815.1 uncultured Bacteroidota bacterium
AACCTCTAGCTTTTCTATTGAAATGGATAATAACGAAGAGTTGTGACTTGCATTCTTATTTACCGAATACTTACATTCTTATTTACCGAATACCTGCATTCTTAATTGCCGAAATCTCGCATTGTTATTTACCGTTTACACTAGACCTAGGCCGGGAGAGTATCTCCGAAGTTGACGTGTGGTTATGCCGCTCGAATAATCACTTTCATGCTGGGCAGACACCAAAACCTGGCTTAGGGCTCGGTACTGTTATGCCTTCGTGCTTTAATTATCACTGGTCGCTGTATTTAATAATTTGTCTCGAAGGTCTGCAAGTGTTTGTCCATCTGATGTTTTCCATGAAGTCCAGCCATTAACTGTTTTTCTGTCACTCCCTGCGTCTTGAATACCTACTAATGCCGCATAACTTGGAGCACTAAAAGTTTGTCCTAATACTTCAAGTGAACCGTCGTCTAAAACTAATGCTTCATATTTCTTCTGTTGACCATTACGTGGCTTATAGGTCATGAGTAATTTGTCGTAAACCTTTAACAGGTTTGCAGAAATAAGGTCCATAAGTTCGACTTCATATTGAGCAATTTCTGTATTTGCTTTTGGCGGCTTACTTTCTTCTTCCGTATCAAGTGCAGGTTTAAATTCTTCAGGAAATTCAAAAACAATATTTGAAACATTATTTAATTCAACGAACTTACTTACAATCCATAGTTTTACTTTATGTCGTTGTTGTCGCGCCCAATCCTTAAGGTCATTTGGAATGCTGTCAATTGGAATACCAATTATTGGATCTTCTTGCAAAATGTCACGTATTACTTTGCGGACATTTATTGATGAAATGCCAAGATTTGTAAATTTCTCTTTTGTGTATTCATCTTTGTCGTACATGTCCGCAGAAATGTCTTCAAGTTTCTGTTTTGTTGTCAGTTGTAGTGAAGCAACAATTTGTTTTGAAACTTGTTTTGCAATATGATTCCAAACATCATGATGACCTAATTCTGCTTCCACTACAAACCATTTTTTTTGTCCTAAGTCAATTGCAAAGCCGTCTGGAATTGTCCCTGCACCGTCTCCCGTTTTTATTAAGGTCTTTGGTAAATAGAAGGAGTCGGGACCGAATAAATATTCATAATTATCGACGATCACTTGTTCCAATTCGGCTTCACTATCGAATGGTGATTTAATAAATTTTGTATCCTTAAATATTAACATATTCCTATCTTTTCTTTTATTGTTGTTTGTTTTTTTTCACTTGTCGATAGCGGCGGAGACGATGACAAGTGTCTATCCGTATCCATAGGTATGCAGACCAGTCATATTCCTTTATTAGCGTGCATTCAAATTTTGAGCAGGAATTTTTTCGTTACAATTTTGATACAATCATAAATTAATTGATTGAATGTAATTTTCAATTTCTTCACTTTCTTCAAAAACTTTCGTCGGGTTGTTGAATGGTGGTCTGTCGGTATTTTGAGGGCTTAAGATTTCACCATTTTCAATTTCGTCTCCATAACTTACCGTTGAACGAAATTTTCCTTTACCTCTAAAATTCAGAATTATTGCTTGTACTCCACGTAAAACACATATTTGCAACCGGGTCTCTTCACTTTCAAAGAAATCCCAACTATTTAGTCTCATGCGAACCGATTTTCCATTAATTAAACTTTCAGGACAGTAACCGTCCCATTGATGAGAAATTTTATGCTTAACCGATCTGTCAAGTTTTAGCTTATTGCCAAATAGAAATAGGAACTGTTCTATATTTTCTCCTTTGGTTTTCAAATCTATAGAAAGCTTGTTTGCAATTTCCAGATAATATAAATATTTGTTCTCGGCGTTGTTATAATTAATTTGACCTAATGTTGAGAAGTCGTCATAGGTCTTTGCCGCAAAAACATCTATAAGTTTTTTGTCCAGAATTAAACACGGATTGTCGTTGAACCTTATTTCTAAAAAGTACAATAATTTGCTGTAAGTGGATAACCCGAGCCCAGGAATGCTTTTTAGAGTTTTTGCCAAATCCTTGAAATCATTAGTCGAAGGATTGTTTTTGTTTTTTATATATTCAAGAACATTTTCAATTGTTGGGATTGTTTTAAGAATGTTTACGAAATGATTCCCCCTCATTCCCCTTGTGTAGCCCCAATAGATGGTCTTTAAAATCAATTCTCTCATGGAACTGGTTGTGTCGAAAACGTCCTGTCTGCTAATTTCTAGATTTTTTTGATTTCCGAAAATTTTATCATTTATGGTAGGAAGCCAGTCAATTTCTTTTTCTGCTTTTAACCAAGTAGATCGTTTTGTTACAAAACTTTGCTGTCTTACAGGTAAGTTGGATATAAGTGCTCTATAATTATTTATTTTCATTTCCTGTAGCATTTTAGAGTCCTGACTAATCTCAAATCTATGAAATAAGTTTCATAGAACAATTGTTATCATTGATCAGAAGAGTTAATGTTTGCTTGGTCTTGCCCAAATTGTACGCTAAGCCTATAATCTTTGATGTAAGTTTAATTTTCAGGTCAGAAATTTAAGCGAGAAGAACTTAAAAATGAATGCCAACGGCTGAGCCTGTGAATTGAAGTCGAACAGATCCCTTGGATGCAGACAGCTCATATTCCTAATTAATATGGGATGTAGTCTCTTCATCCGCTTCTAAAACTTCTTTTACTAATTCTTTATAATCTGGTTTAATACTGAAATTGTCTTTCTCCCAATGATACTTTGGGTAGTCATAATGAATAATTTGTCTCAAAAAATCTTTTTTTGACTGTCCAAGTTGGTTTGACATTAATGCAATAAAATAACCAGCTTTGTTTTCGTCCGTTGCCTCTCCAGCCTTGACAAATTCTTTCTTCAGCTGTTCCCTCGTAATTTTGTCTTTTTTCAGTAAGACAGGTAAAAGAATATTTTTTATACGCTTAGAAGACCATTGTTTGTTATTCAAATAAATTTTAAGCATGCCCTTTAATTGTTCTAGCTCATATGTTGCAGGCTCGTCAGACATTGGGATTGTAAATTTCTTCTTGTTTGATTTTTCCTTTTCAATTTCTTCCGGAATTATAACTGTTCTGGAAAGCAATTCATTGCCTGACGAAGTTATTACGTAGTTCAATATAATTGCATTTATTCCAACATCATATTTTGAAGAGAGCCACTCTATCATGCGACTTAAAGCCTCATCAATGGAAAATCCAACCAATAATAGTCTTTGAGCTTTATTTATCACTAAATCATCAAGCTCTATATTTACAAAATGGTCTGTTATAAAATCTTCGAGAGTGTTTCCTGAAAAAGTCAAACAAATTTCATTTAGCTTTTCAATATCCCAGTTTGAAACGTCAGAAGCATAGTCAATTGCTTGAGTTATAACATCTCTTGCTAACTTATCACGTTTAAGTTCAACAATTACTAGATTCCCAGTGTTGTCAATTCCCAAGTAGTCTAAAGGACCAGATTTTGTCCAAACCTGTTCTCCAAAAACTAAAATATTGTCACCAAGAATTTTAGGATTTGTCTTTAACCACTGTTCCAAATGATCTTTTTCTTTCCTGCCATTTTGAGCAAGAGTTGTCTTAATTTCGGTCAATTCTCCGTTTATGATTTCCCAGGTTTTTATTTCTGTTGCCATTGTTTTATATTTTATTTTGCTGTTGCATAATGGTCGAGGTTATGACAAGTAGCTGATAAAGTGGTTTTTAGCCGTCAACCAACATGAATGATTGTGCGGATAGCGAAACTTCAATAATGTTTCAAAACCCACCATTTGTAATAGCCTTTATTATGCATTCGTGTTTTATTAATCTTCATGAATTCAATTAGATACTTAACTATCTCCAAAAAAGCAGAGCCCAGATGCAAAACCTGCAATAATAGCTCTAATCCACCAACACCCGCCAATTATAATAAATAGTATTGTCAGTGCAAGAAAGATCCACCCTTGCAAAAGGCTCTTACTATATTCCTTATTTTTTGCTTTTTATTGCCATTTCTTCGTCTGTAATTCCTTCAAATCTGGAAATCTCGGAAAGTTAAAAATTAAAACCTCTTGTTTCTATAGAATTACAAAGAAAATTAATATTAATAGAAAAAAGAGTTCCTTTGCATTCAACCAAATCCCCTTTGTTAAAACAAAGAAGTTTCTCTTTAAAACTAGGATTAAAATAATAATCAGCCTTGATCGAATCAGCCTCTGCACGGCCCGGCGCAAAAACGTGTAACGATAAACTAGACTCCCCAACATCTCATACAGTACCAATTAACTGGTAAATATTATTATGAAATTTTTTCAAATAATACTCGACTCTTTGAAGAGAAGTCATATCCCTGGATGATCTTGCATATTCTAGAAGCGGATGGTCAAAATTTATTGTATGTTTCATAAATATTGATTTGTGTATATTATCCTAACATGACGCATAACTTCCTTGAAATCGTACTAATTATTTTTAACACAACGAACAGAAAAACCATCCCCTTTATTTTCCGTATGATTAAAAGGAGAGGTGACTGTATAATTGTAATCAAGGCTATAATCAAATGCAGTCGAAAGGTCAACATGATTAGTATTTTCTGTCGCAGTCCAGAAAACTGCAGGTCCGCCAGTCGCATACCCAGCAAGATTGCGATAGGCTAATTGATAGAAAAACAGACCACCTGCTCTTGCTGAAAAACCAGATTCGTTAGTCGCACCCAAATTAGGTGATTTCCAAAATGTAGTTCCAGTTTCTTTAAGTTTTCCACCTGCAACACTTTCGCCTCCAAGATAGGTTATCAATTGAATCCATTCATTATTGCTTGGCATGTGCCAGCCATCAGGACATGCACCTTGAACCGTAGTTGGATTAATGCTGCTGCTAACACCATTTGTTGCTCCAGCCCATGAATATAGTAATCCGTAATTCTCCTTGTAATTTAAATCACTTAGATAAAAGTAATATTTATCAGTATAACCAATATTTGCAACATTGCTACCGTCAGCAATTGGTGTACCATCACTGTATTTAGTGGTTTTTAGGTTTTCTTTCATCCAGACCTGAGCACCAATTTTTACTGTGTTATATATATTGCCATCTACATCTTTTATTTTTATTCCTGTTTGAAGTTGCAATTCCTCAATTTGAGCTATTAAAGCATCAACGTAAGCTTTATTTGCAGCATCGGTAGGGTTTACAGGCGTGGCAACGGTTGTTGTTCCACTAAATGATTTATTTCCAGCAATTGTTTGGTCTCCACTAGTTTTTACTGCATCCGTAATTCCGTAACCTGCTATAGTAGTTGGTTTCATTAACAAATCCGAAAAGTTTCCAGTTACAGCTACAGTTGATAGACTTGGTTTATTTACTATCTGTGCATCTCCGCTAACTGCATTCCAATCAGCATTAACATTAACCTCAGCTCCAATAGCAATTCCTGCAAGTTTTGTTGCATCTGTTGAAGGATAACTTATTTTGGCAGTATTTGCGAGCACTGCTGAATTACTAGTTACCGAAGATTGAAAATCACTTATTTGTGAAGAAGAAATCGTAATGCCACTTGATTTATTCCATCCAATAAAAGCAGGATCAGTCTCAGAATAACTAGTGAGGTAGTTGGGTGTCCAGTTTTCCCATTTTCCTGTTACAGAGTTAAATTTAATCAATTGGTTATTACTTGCGCTAACAAAGCTGAAAGGGTTACTAGTAATTTCGCTCCAAGCAGGGACATAGCTTAAGGGTCTATATAAACCAGCATGGTTTCCCCAACCATAGGCCGTGCTCCAGTTAGATATGTTTTTTGCGGTTATTGCATTCGCGGAATGAGAAGTACTCATGGCATCAGTTATACCGTAACCTGCTAATGTTGTTGGTCTACCTGTCAAGCCTGCCCAGGTGCCGTTAAAAGCGTCTATTATACCATATCCAGCTAATGTTGTGGGTTTGTTTGTAAGGTTACCAAAATGAACCTGAGCTGAGCCACTTGTTTGAATGTTGGACTTAGTATAATAATTAGAACTAACACTTGTCCTGACAGGGTCGGTTTCAGTGAAACTCATAAGAAAAGTAGGTGTCCAGTTCTCCCATTTTCCTGTTGTAGAATTATATTTAATCAATTGATTGTTAGTTGCACTTGCATAACTGAAAGGATTACTCGTTACATCACTCCAAGCGGGAACATAGCTTTTAACGTTGGTCAACACTGATACCACCCCCGGTAAAAAACGGTACCGTCTGTTTCAGAGCTGTAATGGGCATAATCCATGAGGGTATTTCATGGTTTCCCTCATACATTTTAATGGAGAGCATGAATTTTTCAATAATGACGTTTCCCGTCGTTATGAATTACAATTTTGAATTAAACCCCTGTAAAAATCAAATTAATAAACCCTGAAAATCATGCGTTAGGAAAGAATCTCCTTACGTTAAAGCCGGAAAATCATGCGTTCAGCCTTTTTTAGAAAAGGCTGTCTTTTTTATATTTAACTTGTATTGCTAAAATGTAAAATGAATGGGGCAAAGACATTTTAGCATTTGAGGGAAAGTGATCATCAAAAAAATATATGTTTACAACCAAGTCTGCATATTGAAAAAAGGCAATGAGCATCTGGACCATAAAATGCCCGACAGCTATGGTAACGCGAAGGATTTCTTTAACAGGAATTTAAAGGATGGTCAGTTAAATACTAAACGTGCCCTTACCCAATACAGTAATCCGAGTATCTCAAAACCCCGGGTTGATGACCTTCTCATTTTTTCAGGAACAAAACATAATAGTTTCTGACATGTTGCTATTGTTTCAAAAGTAACCGGTAATGAGGTGGAAATTGTTCAGCAAAACCCCGGACCTACTGCTAAATCAAGAGCAACTTTTTCAATTGAGAGTCATGGTGAAAAATGGAAAATTAATAACGATCGGATAATGGGATGGCTTAGAAAGGAATAATTGAACGTTAAAGGAATGTTTTGCAATAATTTGCTTTTAAATTCCAGGAAATCTAAACAGAACTTACAGGGTTAGTATCAAACAACAGCGTAAGTATTTGGCCAGCTACATATGTTCCTCATAAAGGTAGTGTTTATAAATGGCGTTAAAACGCAAATGCCTTCGGTAGAAACACGAGCCGATGTAAATCGTTCACGCCAATAAAAAAATTGTCTGGCGACAAAGGAACGCTTAAATGAAATGTAACTCCCTTATCAATAAGATTAATAGCCAGGAGTAGCGGGCACGATATAATTTAAAACCGTTCCTTTTTGTATATTTGTTGAAAATATGATGATATGACGGAATTTGTGGAGAAATATATAAATCCGTTCACCGACTATGGATTCAAGAAGTTGTTTGGCGAGGAGCTGAATAAAGACCTCTTGCTCGATTTTCTAAATGAACTTCTGAGAGAAGAACAGGGACAGATAGTGGAACTGACATACCTTAAGAG
>CAIMVD010000331.1 GCA_903844815.1 uncultured Bacteroidota bacterium
TGTGGGATCATAAGTATAACCACCAACGTTACTCTTTGTATTTATATTCCCATTAGCGGAATATGTAACAGAGGCTGTATTATTACCAATTGTGGAGGAGGTGAGACGGTTGAATGTATCATATCCAAATGATTCATAAAGGCCTGTCTGGCTTCCGGCTGTCCTGTAATCGCGCGAGCTGAGGTTGCCTGAATTCGGATCAAACACGTAAGTCTGCTTCATCTGGACTGTTGTTTTTGTTGCAAGCCTTCCCTGCGCATCGTAAGTGAATTGAACACCCAGTCCATAATTCGGATCCCCTAGATTGTAACTTACGGGCCTGCCACGACTGTCAGAACTGTTCATCTTCCAGAGGATAGTACTGCCATTATTAATCTGACTTACATAGCCCTTTGTATCATAAACATTTGTAACAACTATTCCTGATGGATAAGTAATTGTTGTATTATGGCTCCAGGTGTCATAACCATATGTTGTAACCATGCTTATTTCGCCCTGGATGGAATCGGCCAATCGTTTTAGCCTTCCAAGATCGTCATACCTGAAAACCCTTGCAATGCCATTATCTCCTGCTATCTTTTCAACCCTGCCATTGTTTTTTCCGGAGGTATAATAGGTATAATTTGTATTCTTATCATTATCCCCTGTCCAGGTTACCCTTCCTGCCTTGTCATACCTTGTCTGGGACATAATATTGCGACTGTCGGTTTGTTTTATAATACGCCCAAGATAATCATAATCGAAATTTGTTGTTCCTGAATTTGGATTTGTTGCTGAGATTTTGCGACCAATCGTGTCATATTTAAAAGAAAACTGAGTTCCGTATGTAGTAATGGTCTGTGGCTGTCCGCTGCTGTGATAGGTATAAACTACAGCATCCTGGTTGTTTTCCTTAACCAAAATGGGATCGCCCATTGCATTCTTTATAGTTTTTTTAGTCGTTCCGTCGGGATTATGTACTTCCGGCATTGAACCATCATAAGGAATGAATTTTATATTAATTCCCACTTCGGTTATTGGAAGGTACGAACGGGATGAGATGACCCCTTCAATTGAGGCTGCAAGGAAAATAGCAAAGATTCTCGGCACTACCGTTGGTTACCTTTTAGACGAGACCGAACAGGGAAACTTATTTAAAGACCCCGATATGCTTAAACGGCTCAATGAAATTAAGAAGATGGAAAAGGATGATAAAAACAATATCCTTTATGCTATTGATGGTCTTATCAAAAGTATAAAGCTTAAAAATATTGCCGCATTTTAATCAAAAAGCCCGGAACTCTCGAACCGGGCTTTGTTATATAATTCTTTCAAATATTTAAACTTTACCTATATTTAGTAAAAAGAAAAATAGAATAAAACTTCCTAAAAAATACACCCAAGATATCACGGTAAATACAATTCTTTTTTTCTTTGTTAATGCAGCCACAAAAGAACTGGCTTCTAAATATTTCTTCTTCCTCAGAAAATAAAGTAGATTAAATGCCATTAAAATAATCATTCCTGTAGCACCATAGAAGATATTTACATATATATTGATGTTAAGGAATATCCTCAATAAATGTAAAATTGATAAAGTATTAAAAAAAACAGGTATACTTAAAATCATTGAAGTTAAAACTGCTCCATCTAATTTTTCATGAGCTGGGTTAATGCTTGCTCCTTTATGAAACACAGCATACAAACGTTCAAAAAGTATCGAATATATATTCATATTTCTGTCCTATCTAAATTCATTATATATAAAATCAAACCCGCCTGCAGCATCAATAGCTCCAGCAGTTATAGACAACACAGTACCTAAGCCCGGAACTGCAATATTTACAAGATTTAATCCAACTATTACACCAGATCCAATTGCTTTTGCCTGATAAAACCCTACATCTGGTGAATTCCAATGATTGTATGCATTAATTCCATTAACACTTACATCAACAACATTACCAGCCCATCCAATATATTTGGTAGTTCGGACAACCCCTGATAATAGTTTTTGAGCCTGGGCCTCAGCACTACCTATCTTAACATAATTTACACTTTTTTCCCAAGCTTGTCCAGAAGCTACATTAGTAAGGTCGTTAATACTAGTAGGTACAACAAATAAAGCCTTATCATTAAAACTCATTTCGCCGGGCCCCCCTTGTCCTTGGGGGAAATCAACTGTGATAGTATGTTTTTCATTACCAACTATTACTTCTCTTATAGACTGATAACCAGGAATTGAAATAAATCCTCCGTAAGAAATTGATTTTGAATAATAGGACAAAGTCATCGATGAAGGTCCCCCGGATCCGCTGAAGCCACGATTCCCATTAAATAAATAGTCATCGTAAATTGCCAGGAAATTATCGTACCCCTCATTATAACCCCTCATGCAAAAACGAATATAAGCTGCCCAGGGGTTCGGATCTCCATCACCAGTCACTGATGCCGTATATCCGCTGGGATCTGTAAACTTTAAGGGGTTATTCAAACAATAACTATAACCGTTATAACTTTGCGAAAACCCAGCATCCTGTACAAAGGGGTCAACCCCGAGGAATCTTCCGATTACCGGATCATACATCCTCCCATTTGCATTAATCAACCCTAAGCTGTCGAGATGCTCATGCCCTGTAAAACCGCGATCGATTAGTGTTGGAGGTATAAAACCCTGGTATGTCCAGGTTAATGGATTCCGCCTCTTACCCCATGCGTCAAAGGATAACTTTTCGGCATAGCTCTTGTCGGATCTCAATAAACCAATTATCGAACCAAGATGATCGGTTTCTGCATACCAGGTATTCTGGATTGCTGTACCGATACTTTCTATGATAGCTACGAGACCATAAGGAGAGTTTATGTAATGATACTCTTTTGACACTCCTCCCTTAATCTTCATTTCATAATTCCCTGAGTAATATTTCGTAACTGCATCAATATTGTTTACTGTCTTTATCCTCTCATTAAAGGGATTGTATTTTATATTGTACTCAGTTGCTCCCAACTTTATCTGTGTCGTCAGGTTCGATGCATTATACGTAATAGTCTGTTGTGTCGGATCAATTGTGCCTCCACTGACAGATATATTACTCACAGCATTTACCTTTGTGGGATCATATCCATAGCCACCGGCATCACTTTTATTATTTATATTGCCATTGGGTGAATAAATAACTGAAGTTGTTGTAGCCCCGGCTGTCGATGAGGTAAGCCGGTTTTGCGGATCATAACCGAAGGTCTCGTAAAGTCCTGTCTGGCTGCCGGCTGTCCGGTAATCACGCGAACTGAGGTTGCCTGAATTCGGATCAAAAACGTAGGTCTGCTTCATCTGGACTGTAGTTTTTGTTGCAAGCCTTCCCTGAGTATCATAAGTGAATTGAACATTCAAACCCAAATTAGGATCACCCAGGTTATAACTAACCGGCCGGCCTCTGCTATCCGAACTGTTCATCTTCCAGAGTATTGAACTGCCATTATTAATCTGATTTACATAGCCCTTTGTATCATAAACATTTGTAACAACTATGCCTGAAGGATAGGTTATTGTAGTATTATGGCTCCAAGCATCATACCCATACCTTGTGACCATGCTTACTTCGCCCTGGATGGAATCGGCAAGCCGTGTGGGTCTTCCGAAATTGTCGTAACTGTAAACTTTCGATACCCCGTCGGAGGCGCTTACCCTTTGTATCTTTCCTGTATTGACACCCGATGAAAAA
>CAIMVD010000332.1 GCA_903844815.1 uncultured Bacteroidota bacterium
AATTTTGTTTTTTGAAAGGTTTGGAAATGGCGGTAATCAAAGAGTATAAATAAGGATGAATCGAATTCCATTACTGGACACAAATTGTATCGGCTTTCCATATTTTTTAAGTCACTTTTATTAAAATCACCTGTTAAAGCAACTCCATAAAGAATCCTTGTATAATCTTTTCTTTGGTAATAGTCGCATGCAGGTGTTATATCTAAGCAAATTAACCTAGGTTTAGATTTTATAATTTCATCTAATCTGGACTCTTTGAAATTCATATTTAAAATTTCAGAGCCTATGTCAGTTAATTCCTTTACATATAAATTTCCTGAAAAATAATGATTTAGGGATTCAGATTTTAGCAAATGAATCCCTGTATTTAGTTTTATTTTCTCCAAAGTTTGAATGGGCTTCCCCCCCTCTTTAATTTCATTTATAGTAATTTCTGCAATTTTACGTTGGAAATAGTTTTCTATTGTATCGATTAAAGTAGTATTTACAATTTCAAAAGCAGACGATAACTTTGCATTGTTGTCGAGCATCTTGACAATTTCTGTACCTGCTTGAGCTTTTGAAAGTAGGTACAGCAAGTTGCTAAAGTTCTTATCCCAATCCAAGCTGTCTTCAAAAATATTTGCAAGCTTGTTTGTTATTATTCCTGCTGCGGTATTGACACAAGTTTCCCATAAGAGAAATGGAGTTATTGAATTGAATGATTTCATTTCTTCTCTCAAACCTTCTTGAATATATTTTATTGGATCAGTACTGGCTTTTGCCGCAGTCTTGCTGAGACTTTTTATTAGGATTGGCTTGTAATCTTGCAGGCCATTCTTAAAAGCCTTTTCTAAGTATTCTCTATACTCAGCTTCTTTTTCGCTCCAATAAATCAAAATATACATTGTGTTTTTAGTCAAAACAGTTTTCAGTCTTTGACCGATTGCAGATATTATGTTGTGTGATGTTAAGTTATTGCTTACTAATTCCAAATCAAGGATTACCAAACGTACATTTTCAATTGGTCCATCTGGAAGGTCTGAACCCAATTCGTCTTGGTAGTATAAGTATGGAATTCTCTCTTTGGACAATGATCGCAAAAGATTTTCGACATCATCGCGTCTATCATCGAAGACTACAACCTTTCCATTATTTGGTAAAATCATATTACTATTCAGATTTTAATTTTAATACAATGACAGCTCCTTTTCTGAACTCATCTGGAATATTATAATCTCCAAACTCTGGAAAACAAAGCCTACCTTCATGAGTTTTCATAATCTCATTTACTAAATGAAGCCCTAAGCCCATGCCGTCTGGTTTGGAAGAAATAAACGGCCTAGTAATTTGACTGATCGGAAGATTAAACCCGAATCCATTATCGGCTATCAAGATGCTTATAAAATCTGGATCTTCTTTGATAATGTCTATCAAAATCTTTTTGTTAAACATCTCTTTTGACTCAATAAGCTTCTTCTTTTTCTTTTCAAGCCAATAAATTGAATTGTCAATAATGTTGATCACAGAACTCAATAATAATCTACGACTACAATAGACTTTGCCAATATCCTTGTGGGCCAGATATTCTGGAATTAAACGAATTTGATGGGCTTCTAATCGGTACTCTACGTTGAAAATTGCCCCCTTAAGGAGATCAGAAATATTCTCAAGTTTCAGCTCACTTTGCTTTAATAAATCTGAATAGTTTTCAATTAACTTTCCCAAGTGATTCAGGAGATTAGAAATTTTTTCGGGGATAATTTCTTTATCAATTGCTAAATTTAACTCAGAAAGAACTTTTTGAACTTCATGTACTCCAAAACTTAATGTTAATCCGGCGCTTGAGGATGTCAGTAATATATCATTAATATAATTATAATCTTCTTCAATTTTTATTAGATGTTTTGTAATCTCGTTTCTTAGGGGAATATCTTTTAT
>CAIMVD010000333.1 GCA_903844815.1 uncultured Bacteroidota bacterium
CCTGAAGAATTGGATGCCATCAATAATCCAGAAGATGAATCAGCAGGTAGCCGTAAAGTTCCGTTTTCAAAGGTAATTTATATTGAACGTGATGATTTTATGGAAGAACCATCTAAAAAATATTTCCGTTTATCTCCAGGAAATGAAGTGCGATTACGATATGCATATTTCGTTAAATGTGAGAGTTTTGTGAAGGATGAAAATGGCGAAATTACAGAAGTTCATTGTACTTATGATCCCGCTTCACGTGGAGGAAATTCGCCTGATGGCAGAAAAGTAAAAGGAACTATACATTGGGTTTCGGCACAACATGCAGTTGATGTAGAAGTTAGATTGTTTGAAAGATTATTTAATGCACACAACCCTGAAGAATATCCAGAAGGTGGCAGTTATAAAGACAATCTGAATCCCGATTCTTTAAAAGTTATAAATAATTGTAAAGCAGAACCGTATTTAAAAAATGCAGCTGTTTTGAGCAATTATCAGTTTGAGCGCTTAGGCTATTTTTGTGTGGATAAAGATTCTGAAAAAGGGAAAATGGTCTTTAACCGTACGGTTTCCTTAAAAGATTCTTGGGCAAAAATTGAGAAAAAAGGAGAATAATAATACTGATTTAGAAAGTATTAGAACAACTAAAAAAGCCTTGCAACTATTTTGAACTGCACCCCAAAAGTTAGACAAAAAACTTTTGGGGTGTTTTTTTATGGAAAGGAAAAGAAAAAATCGGAAACACAGTATTCAAGAAAAGAAGACTGCTGTGGAATTGTACAAAAAGGGTTATGGTAGTACAAGTATTGGTAAACGTTTAAAAGTTGAAGAAGGTCAGATTCGTCGTTGGTTAAGATCTTATCAGAAATTAGGCTTAATAGGTCTTGAGAAGCAATCTCACAGTTCGCTCGGATCAGAAATTAAATGCCAGATTGTAAAAGAAGTATTTGAAAAATGTTTATCTTTAGAGTCGGTAGCCTTAAAGTATAATGTAAGTGCATCAGCTGTTTATTCATGGACACAAAAAGTAAAATCACATGGATACGAAGTTCTTACAACAACTAAGCAAGGGCGACCACCTAAAGCTATGGGACGGCCAAAGAAAAAAACACAGGAGACAGAATTAGAGAAACTTCAGGAAGAGGTACGTTATCTTAAAGCTGAGAATGCTTACTTAAAAAAATTGAGAGCCTTAGTACAGGAACGGATAGCACGCGAAAGCGGGAAACAGTCCGAGCCATCGAAGGACTAAGGCTTGAACATGAGCTTTTACATCTACTAAAGGCTTCGTCGATGGCACGAGCAACATTTTATTATCATTTAAAACAGTTGCAAACACCAGATAAATATGATTCTATTCGAAAACAAGTTTGTGATATTTTTCATCTGAACAAGGGCAGATACGGTTACAGACGTATTACGCTGGAGCTTCACAATCGTTCCATAACAATCAATCATAAAACTGTTGAGAGATTAATGCGTGAGAGTGGAATTAAATCTCAGGTAAGAATCAAAAAGTATCGATCTTATAAAGGCTCTATTGGTAAAATAGCCCCAAATGTGCTTGAACGTGATTTTAAAGCAACAGCACCTAATAAAAAATGGGTAACAGATGTAACCGAGTTTGCATTGTTCGGGCAAAAAAGATATTTATCTCCTATTTTGGATTTATATAATGGGGAAATAATAAGCTATACTATCAGCACGCATCCTAATTTGATTATGGTTACAAAAATGCTCGGTAAAGCACTTAAGGGAATGGATAAAGATACAGGACTGATTTTACACTCTGATCAAGGATGGCATTATCAACATGCCACTTATCAGAAAGTCCTTAAAAATAAAGGAATTATACAAAGTATGTCCAGAAAGGGAAATTGTTTAGATAATGCAGTAATAGAAAATTTCTTTGGTTTACTAAAATCTGAATTACTATATTTGCAGAAGTTTAGTTCTATAGAAAACTTTGAATACGAACTTAAAAAATATATTAATTACTACAATAATCAAAGAATCAAAGCTAAACTAAAAGGACTAAGTCCGGTTAATTTCCGAACTCAGTCCAATTAAATTTTAATTATTAATCCGTCCAACTTTTTGGGGGCAGATCAAATTTTGTAAATCAATACTAATATTACCTACTTTTTGATTAGCGATAGAAAGATGCTTAATTTCTTTGCCCAGCATATCGCAAACAC
>CAIMVD010000334.1 GCA_903844815.1 uncultured Bacteroidota bacterium
CACAGGGACCACTCTACTATTCTTGTGTTTTTACCCCCCAACCCCCCAAGGGGGGATTTAAGAACACCCCCCCTGGGGGGCAGGGGGGTAAAATGGGGGAGTAAGAAACTGATTACCCGGGCTTAACTAAACGACATTGATATATAATCCAAACATGTGCGGTTCCATAATGCCATTGAAATCAAAATTATAATATGATGAAAATCAGGATATTTTATCTCAGCGTACTCATTTTTCTCGCATTGTCACCTGCTAAGGGACAAAAAGTTTATGGACTCAAAGACTGCATATCCATCGGATTGGAGAAAAATTTCTCAATACTGATAGCCAGAAACAGCGAGACTATTTCGAATAATAATTATACTCTCGGAAATGCTGGTTACCTGCCATCGCTTGACCTTAGCGGCCGTTATGGAGGTACTGTTACCAATACTACACAGAATGCGGTTGCCGGAGGTCAGACTGAAGTTAATGGGGTCAGCAATACAAGCGGAACTGCCGGTCTTAATCTTGGCTGGACCATTTTCAACGGATTCAATGTTCAGACAACTTATAAAAAGCTGAACGAACTGAAGCAGCTGGGAACACTGAATACACAGCTCTCTGCCGAAAACCTGATTGCTGAAATCATTGCAGGTTATTACAACTACATTGACCAGGTAGAGGCGCTTAGCAATGCGAAATATGCCGCTACCCTTTCAAAGGAACGTCTCCGGATTGATGAAGAGAGGTACCTGCTCGGTGCAAGTTCAAAGCTTCAGGTATTGCAGTCACGTGTGTATCTGAATGCCGATAGCTCCAGCCTCTCAAAACAAAACCAGGTTGTCAGGAATGCCGAAGTAAGGTTGAATGAACTAATGGCACTCGAAAATCTGGGTACGAAATTCATTTCACAAGATACCGCAATCAAGGTAAACCCATCTCTGCTCTATGAAAAGCTGCTTGAAGAAACTTTATCGGGAAATACAAGTCTTAACATAGCATCAAAAAACAAGACGGTATCTGAATTTGATTACAAACTTGTTGTCTCAAGGTCATATCCTTATCTGAATCTGACTTCAGGTTACACCTACAATTATAATACTTATGGCACCGGATCCAATAAAAGCCAGATCAGCAACGGAATGAATTATGGTCTGACCCTCGGATTAAATATTTTTGACGGTTTTAACCAGAGAAGAAGCATAAGGAATTCTTCGATTGAACTTAAGAATAAAGAAATTAAATACTTAGAAATTGAACAGGGAATAAGAGCTGATCTTTTAATGATTTATAACGCGTACAGCAACAATTTGCAGTTGATACGTCTTGAAGAACAGAACCTCGAGACTGCAACTGAAAACCTGGATATTGCTCTTGAAAGATACAAGCTAGGAAGCCTTTCAGGTCTCGATCTCAGGGAGGTTCAGATGAGTCTGCTTGACGCAAAGGCAAGATTGCTGGCTATACAGTACCAGACAAAACTTGCTGAAATCTCATTAAAGCTTATTTCAGGCGGAATTATGGAGTATTATCAGTAGAATACGCCTGTACTTCAATACTATATCTGATTAAAATAAAATTCGGGCTTCCCTGCCCGAATTAATCTTCATTTTATTAAATTTGAGGCTTATTTTTTTCTATGGAAAAGAAAACTGAACTGATAACCAATAAAGATGGAAGCATCTTTCATCTCAATCTTCTTCCCGAAGACATTGCAGATAGAATAATAGTAGTAGGCGACCCCGGACGTGTTGATATGCTGGCCTCTTTATTGAGTGAGGTGAGGGTCAGAAAGGAAAACAGGGAATTCCGCACTGTGACCGGATATTTTGAAAATACAGAGATTAGCATAATCTCTTCCGGTATCGGAATCGGCAATATAGATATTCTTATTAACGAACTGGACGCCTTGGTAAATATTGATCTCAAAACCGGCATCTGTAAGGAAGAACCAAGATCACTTACAATAATTAGACTTGGAACCTCTGGTGGCTTAAGAGAAGATGTTCCGGCCGGGTCGGTAGTACTAGCAGAAACAGCAATAGGGTTTGACGGACTTCTTCATTTTTATGAAGGTTACGACTGGATACTCGATCACCTCCTCTCCGATTCGCTTACGGACTATCTTGAATGGCCTGACACACTTTCATATCCATATGCAGTAAATGCTAGCAGGGAACTTGTTGAAATGTTCAGCGATGAAGGTTTCTTAAAGGGGATTACAATTTCTGCTCCCGGGTTCTATGCTCCCCAGGGAAGAAGGTTAAGACTAGAGACCTTTGACAATGAGATCAATGAAAAGCTGTCTCAATTCACCTTCCGTGGAAGGACCATCAGCAATTATGAGATGGAAAGTTCAGCTATTTACAGCCTGTGCGCCCTGCTTGGTCACAAGGCATTGAGTATTTGCCTTGTCATAGGTAACCGGGTCACAGGTGAGTTTGTGAATGATTACAAGCCACTTATAACAGATATGGCGCTTAGGGTCTTTCGTAAAATTTGAAAGCAGAACCGGCATCTTGGATATGGTTTAAAATTAAATATATTTGCGTAAATAAAAAGATAAATTGCGGCGTATGTCTGAAAATACTATGAACAAGGAAGTAAAAAATGAAGAAATAGATCTCTTGGAACTCCTTAGGAGAATGGGGCAAACTATAGGAAGATGGTCGCATTACATTGGCAGGGCTTTCTTAATTAGTATTGTTTTTTTATTAAAAAGATGGTTACCAATATGTTTAAGTCTGATTGCCGGAGTTGGAGCATCCTATCTTGTTAAAGAAAGATCTTATCCGTTTTACACATCGGACATGGTCTTGAGAAATAATATTTTGTCGAATGCTGACATGATTTCATTTGTAAACCGGCTAAAGGCTTATAGCCTTGAAGGAAATACCTCTGCCCTGGTTGAAGCACTTTCGATTTCTCCTGACCAGGCAAATGGAATAATTGAAATCTCTGCCCATTGGATAATTGACCAGAGCAAAGACGGGTCCGCCGATTATGTAGATATCAGTGACAGACATGATGTTTACGATACTATTAATGTCAGAATGCAGGATCGTTTTGACATCAGGGCAAAGATTATATCTCCTAATGATTTAACCTCTCTTAGAAAGGGCATTATTAATTTCATTCAAAGTGACTCTTTATTTCAACAGAGGAACCGCGTCAGACTGACGCTAAATCGCGATATGCTTTCCAGGCTTAAATTTGATATACTTCAGTTGGATAGCCTCCAGAAAATAAAATATTTTGAGGAAACAAAAAATCGGTTTCCTCAAAACGGTGGTCAAGTGATATTCCTTCAGGAACAAAAAACCCAGTTGATTTATACAGACATTTATACTCTTTATGGCAGAAAGCAAATATTAGAAGCTGAAAGAGACCTTTAT
Organism: uncultured Bacteroidota bacterium; assembly: GCA_903844815.1. Taxonomy (GTDB): domain Bacteria; phylum Bacteroidota; class Bacteroidia; order Bacteroidales; family VadinHA17; genus LD21. The sequence goes on from CAIMVD010000334.1 coordinate 3,378, forward strand.
AAAGGTACGGTTACTGTACTGAGTGAGTTTTCAAAACCAATAAAAAGATCAAATGGAACTTTTTATTATGGGATGAAAGTAATTCCTCTATTTTTAGGTCTGACTTTATTAATTCTGATAGTTATCTCAAATAGGAAAAAGCTTCTTGAAATTTACCGAAGGTATTAAAATGTAAAAAGGGAGCTCATAGCTTCATTTCATCTTTTACCATACCAGTCCGAACAAATTGAATCTTTATAGAATTTGATTATTATTTATATTCCAATGTCGTTTAGTTAAGAAAACC
>CAIMVD010000335.1 GCA_903844815.1 uncultured Bacteroidota bacterium
CATCGTAATCCCAGTTTATTTTCTTCCTTTTTTCAGAGATATTCAGGGTTTCCATACAATCTTTCTTTTTAAATTTATGTTCCTGCTAAAATATGCAGTCAAAATAAATCCATCCAGTTCACTTGTTTCTTTGTAAACAACAGTAAGATATTTTTCGGTAGTTACCGGGGTCTTCGCATACTGCCTGATGGCAATAAGTTCTCCAAAATCACCTGAGAGAATTAATTCAGGCTGCCCTGGTGTTTCCAAAATCCATCCTGTACAGTCCTTCATTTCAGGATGATTCTCAGTAATGTGTTTTATCCGTTCATCAGTTAAACGGATTAGCCTGTTGTTTTTTGAATTGACTGATATCATCCCTGTCAATTATCGTGTTTAAGCCCAGGATTTTCGGGTTTAAGAACTTCGTTTAAGATTCGAGGTTACAGTTTCGGGTTTCGTGTTGGGTTCAGGGACGCGAAACGCGAAACCATAAACGCGAAACTTTGAACTTTAAACTTTGAGCCCACTCCGAAAAGTCGAAGCGGCGATATTGTTAAATTAAATTTTTTTGAGCCATCTACATTTGCGTTATTAGAATCAATATAAACAGATGAATATCAATAATATAACTTGCATAATTCATTTTTTTTGTTATATTTGTTTCGATAAGTAAAAGATAATTCATGTTTAAGAAATCAAACAAAGAAACGCAATTAGATGCGTTTGCCAGTGTTCCAAATATGCTGGAGAGTTCTGCCTTTAAACAGTACAGCGATCAGGGACATTGGCATAACCAATTCAGGGAACAAGTTGTCATGCGTATTGATGAATCCATTTTGAGAACTTTATTTAATAATACCATGGGGGCTCCCAATGCTCCAATACGAACACTGATCGGGATGATGATTTTAAAGGAATCCTTTGCATGGAGTGATTCACAGCTATTTGAGCATTGTCGTTTCAACTTGTTGGTACGTAGTTCATTAAGCCTATTCAACATGAACGATCCCTTACCAGTGGAATCGACGTATTACCTGTTACGCAAACGAATTTATGATCATCAGAAGCAATATGGGGAAGACTTGATGGGAAAGGTTTTCGCACATATTACCAGTGGGCAGGTCAAGGAGTTCGATGTAAATGGTCGTAGCATACGCATGGACAGTAAACTCATTGGCAGCAACATAGCGATATTTTCCCGCTACGAGATAATCCATCAGACACTTTGCATGTTCTATAAATCACTTGATAAGAGTGCAAAATTAAGGCTTCAGGCACCAGAGCTGGAACAGTTAGAAAAACTACTCAAAGAAGAACCTCTAAAAACTGTCTATCGCAGTACCCGGGAAGAGCTTAAGGGTCGCCTTCAACCTATTGGCATTTTGATCTATAAAATGGTGAAGTTATTTAGCGATCTGCAGAGTGAGTCCTTTAAACTACTTCAGCGTATATTTGGCGAACAATATAAGATATCAGAAGATCAACAAATTGAGCTTCGTCCTAAAGAAGAAATTTCATCCTCAAGTACCCAATCTCCGCACGACCCCGATAGCGCTTACCGTAACAAAGGGGACCAGAAGGTGAAGGGTTACAGCGTGAATATTACTGAAACCTGTTCCAATGACAATCTCAACCTCATTACCAACGTGATTGTTGAGAAAGCCAATACCCCCGACACCGTATTTGTTGAACCAGCCATTGAGGCAACCATTCAAGTCACCGGACAGATGGTTGAAAAGGTTTATGCTGATGGTGCCTACCAAAGTCCCGCTAATGACAAATGTTGCGAAAATATAGACATGGTTTTTACCGGTATACAGGGCTTAGAATCAAGGTATGATTTAGAAATGACCCCTGAAGGTTTATTGGTCACTGATACCAAAACTGGCGAGCACATGAAAGCTGTCATCGTTAAAAAGCTGAAAAACAGCAAGGAAGACAGATGGAGAATATCAACAGCTACAGGTCATTATTATTTTGGTCAATTAGCCATCAGGGCTTCTCACTTGCGCCGTCAAATGAAAGGACGTCCCTTGGAGGAGTTATACAAACGAAACAATGTGGAAGCTACCATCTTTCAACTTGGGTTTCCGCTAAGAAATAACAAATCAAAATACCGGGGACTTATCAAACAAAAAACGTGGGCTTACTGTAGGTGCTTGTGGATCAATCTTGTCCGAATACTTAACTTTACGAAACAAATATGTCAAAGAACGTTTAAAACGATGGAAATACCTGTTCTGGTACTCTTTTTCTCAGGCTATTTTAACTTACAGAACAGAGTACAACCAATTTTGGGTAGAACATTTTCCATTGCATTGTTATTATCGATTATCACTATTTTTTAAATTTTATTATAATCCCCTTTTCGGAGGGGGCTCAACTTTAAACACTTACGCTCCCTCCGGTCGGTCAGTGCCTTCGGCTTTAAACTTTTTCAGCCCAATTCTCGATTTTCAAACCTTCAACTCTCCTGAACTCTTTAACATTATTTGTAACAAGAATTATGTCAAGAGACTTTGCATGTGAAGCTATCAGCATATCCAAAGGGCCAATCGGAATTCCTCTCTTCTCGAGAGCCGAACGTATTTTCCCATATTCCATGGATGCCTCATGCCCATATTCTATAATTTCAATCGGGGTCAGGAATTTTTCCAACGCTGCCCTGTTTTTTTCAGGGTTTGAGCTTTTATCAACACCATACTGTAATTCGGCCAGGGTTATCGTAGAAATCCCAACATCCCCGGGGGTAAGACTTATGAATTTATCAAAGACTTCGGAAGGTTTCTTCTTAATTATGTATATGCAAATATTTGTATCAAGTAAGTATTCCATCAGTCAAATGATTCTCTTATTTGCTGAAGTGGCTGATCTCTTTCATTCATAAAATCAGAGGTGAAGGAATCAGTACTTTCGATCAAATTCTGCCAGGGGTTATGGAATGGAATGATATAAAGAGTGTTGCCGACCTTTTTAATATAAACTTTGTCATCGTCGATCCGCATTTTCACCGGAATCCTTATCGCCTGAGATCCTCTGCCGGATTTAATATTTATCGTTTCGATTTCCATTTTATCAGAATTTCAGAGTACAAATTTATCCATTAAAATCCAGACTTCATAAATGATTTTGTTTATCATTCAACCAGCCGGGGAAAAGGACACACGACTCACGACTCACGACACGGGACTGATGAGCGGAGAGTTCGAGGTTTAAGGTTTAAGGTTTAAGTTCGAGGTTGAGGGAATTTATGGCTGTGAAAGTGTTTTTCGTTTTTCGTTTTTCGTGTCTATGTCTCAATGTTTAGCTCTTGCCCTGTGCTCTTTGCCCCCCGCCCTGTGTCCCATGCCCTGTGCTCTTATACCCGGAGTTTGCGAACGAGAAACGAGAAACGAGAAACCATAAACGCGAAACTTTCACACTGTATTGATTCCTGTCAAGCTTGCTAAAACCAAGTAATTCAATTCGATTGATAACTGATATGTAGTAGCTTTTCCGAATAAGTAAATCTAAAAAAGACTCTGAACTTTCAGACAATAACAATCCAAAATAATAAATTGCTATATTAGTGTCAATCAGAAAGTTCTTTCGTTCCATTCCTCTCTTGATTTATCAATTTCCAAGGCTAATTCCCTTGCTTTTTCAGGTGAAAAAACTCCTTTAAGGGAGCTTAGATCAGTGCCGCTTTTGGCCTTTCTTTTAATAAGCC
>CAIMVD010000336.1 GCA_903844815.1 uncultured Bacteroidota bacterium
ACCCTTGTTTACAAGGATAAAGAATAAGGAATCAATGGCGTTTAGTTAAGGAATATTATTACCAAACATGAAAAGAATATTTTGCCACAGGGCCCACTCTACTATTCTTGTGTTTTTACCCCCCAACCCCCCAAGGGGGGATTTAAGAACACCCCCCCCTGGGGGGCAGGGGGGGTAAAATGTGGGAGTAAGAAACTGATTACCCGGGCTTAACTAAACGACATTGAATAAGGAATTAAAAATAATCTATTCTTCAGTGACTGAAAAGGAATTAGAAAATGCGCCAGAAAGAGTAAAACTATTGATTATTAGTTTGCCTTCCGATATATCTGAATTTGTGGCGGTAACAGAAGATACTGTTGAACTTGCAATGACTTACATTAAGGAAAGTGTCGTCGGTAAAACGAGTTTTGATGATTGCTTGCATTTTGCATTAGCAACAATTCACAAGGCAGACTATTTGATAAGCTGGAATTTTAAGCATATCGTAAATGTTGAGCGGATTAGAGGATATATTCGGTAAATATTAAAATGGGATATTCAACTATTGATATTAGGTCGCCAAGAGAATTTATGAGATATGAAAACTAAAGAAGTGAAAACCAAAGAGTTTGATGCTGTTGGATATATGCGTCAAATTAGAGATAAAATCAGTAATGACATTGCTGATTTATCCAAAGAACAGATAGTGGAATATTTTAAGAAAAACAGACCCAAGGAAAGGATAATGCCCAGTGCCTAAAATGCAGTCATAAAACAGGCCGTGATTAGTGATTTTTTTAACCTTCGTTGAGCCCTTGGTTTTGTCACGGGTAGCCAGTTTCTTTCGCAATCCGGCTCATTTTATCCCGCCATCCATTAAAGTTATTCGAGGTCAAATGCAAATTAGCCCTGTAACTTCATAACAAAGACGCAATACAATAACACCAATGCCCCCGGTACCATAAAGACAACTTATAATTGCCCGATTTTTACCTACCCCTTATATTTTACACTTGCTTTATTATCTGAAATCTATTAAATTTAAGCATAATATAACTTCGAACATGAATAAATTCAACTTCATTGTTGGAGAGGAATGAGTAATAAGAAAAATTATGGGCTAAAGCCCGATTCCAAAGATCGTTAACTAACCCTGGCATTAAACCCTCCCCAGAGCCTCCAGTCAGGAGTATTTTTAACCCCTCCCCCGGATAGAGATAATTTTCCCCCTTCCCTTATTGCTTAAGGGAAGAAAAACGGTTTTGCTGACGAACAAATTCAAAAAATAAAATATCGGACACAAACAACATTGTCCGCTGACATTAATTTGTAAATTAGCCAGGATCTGATTAAAGAATATATCGCCAACACAAGGCAACTCTCAGAATTGAAATATGAGTAAGGCAAAAATATCCATACGTTTTTTTGACGACCGCGAAGTGCGTGCCGTTTGGGACGAGGAAAACGCCAAATGGTGGTTTTCGGTATTGGATATTGTTGCTATGCTTACTAACCAAAACGACTATACTAAAACCCGCAACTATTGGAAATACCTTAAAGCCAGGTTAAAGAAAGAAAATAGTCAAGTGGTTAGTGCTACTACCCAGTTGAAATTCCTTGCACCGGACGGTAAAAAACGTTTCGCCGATATGTTGGATTACAACGGTATTATAGCATTGGGCAAGGAGTTTCCAGGCAAAAAAGCAAATCGATTTATTGAATGGTTTACCTACAATGATGCTAAGCCCAACAAACAGTCTCATTCTGAAAAAATTGTTGAAAAACGCTTTAACCAACAAAATCAACGACAGAGAAATGTTTATGAAAGGAATTGACTACTCGTACTACTACGAAGAAAATGACTAAGACAAAAAATGGTCTGCAATGACAGAACGACAGAAATGCCAGCCCGGGAAGCAATTTCACTCTGCAACCGAGACTAAAAATACTTTATAACTTTGATTATTAGTAAATTCTGTCCTTTAGGGATCTTGTACTGTATTGACAGTTTATAATTGCCCGATTTTTACTTCCCCTTCTATATTTACACTTGCTTTATTATCTGAAATCAATTAAATTTAAGGATAATATAACTTCAAACATGAATAAATTCAACTTCATCGTTGGTGTATTGTTTTTAATAATCAATCAATTATCAGCCGCTGGAG
>CAIMVD010000337.1 GCA_903844815.1 uncultured Bacteroidota bacterium
ATGCTTATTCGCCAGCTCGCTTGTGAATGCCTATGAAGAAGTCTATAGGAAAGCCGTATGCGGGAAAACCGCACGTACGGTTTGACGAGGGGGTAGGGAAAGTTTTATTAACTTTCCCACTCTACTCTACTGTAAGTTCTTAATATTGTTACACAGAGATGCACAGAGATGGCACAGAGATCCACAGAGATCGCAAAACCGCGAATTAGGACTTTAAGAGACAGCCTCTTTTATTTCCAGGATATAGCCTACAGTCGGGATTGTTACAATACTTACATCCGGGTCGTTTTTCAGGTAGCTTCTTATTTTTGAGACAAAGACATCAAGGCTTCTACCCGTATAATAATCTGAATTTCCCCATACCTCCGTCATTATTTCTTCCCGCGTTACAAGATTGTTTCTTGATTTTATAAGTGATCCTAAAATCATGCTTTCCTTCAGAGTAAGCCTCCTGCTGTTTTTGCCATCAATAAGCATCTGGTTCTTCTGATCGAAAGCAAATTTACCTATCTGCGGGAGATCGTTATTCTCAGGTAAGGCATCCTGACGAATCCTGTTCAGAATGGCTTTTATACGGTACAGCAGCTCTTCCTCATCGAAAGGTTTTGTGATATAGTCATCAATGCCAAGCCTGAACCCCTTAATCTTATCTTCTTTAAGCGACCTGGCAGAAAGAATAATCACAGGGATTTCTGAGTTTATCTCCTTTATCTTTTCAGCCAGCTTGAACCCGTCAATTCCCGGAAGCATAAGGTCGAGTATGCAGAAATCAAATTTTCTCTCTCTGAATCCTTTCAGTCCTGACAATCCATCTCTGTACAGGACTGGTTCAAAGCCTGAAGCCTCGAGGAAATCAACAAGCAGTAATCCAAGGTTTACATCATCCTCAACGACAATGATTTTAGTTGAAGTTTCGTTTTTGGTCATAGTTTTGAAGAAGCTGGCAATTCAATTATAAAGGTACTTCCCTTGCCTTTAACACTGGATACTTTAATTTTCCCACCCATCTTTTTTATAATATTCCTGACATGGTAAAGGCCAAGTCCGAATCCGTTTGTCTGATGAATATCTCCGGAAGGAATGCGGTAGAATTTTCCGAAAATCAGATCCATCTGATTTTTTTCAATACCTATTCCATTGTCTGAAACAGCTATTGTTACCAGATTGTTTTTGGAGGTTATTGTCAGGTTGACCAGGGGGGCGGTCGCGGAGTACTTAATTGAATTGTCGACAAGATTCCCGATTGCAGTCTGAAGCAGCGCTGAATTGCCTGTTACAAGGAAGTTGTCGCCCTCCCTGCTAAGGCTGATGTTACCACCCTTTTCCTCAGTTTGTACCTCAAAAGTATTTATTACGCTTTCAGCAATAAGGCAAACATCAATTACATCATTAAACAAAGGTTCCCCCGATTCGGAAAAAGAGGTTTGAAGAAGATCTTCAACTCTCTGTTTAAGTTTTCCATGCTCAGTTCGGATTATTCCTGAATAGAAAGTGAGCTTTTCATCCCTTGCAACAGGTGCTGATTTTGATATCATGCTGTTAGCAAGGGCTATATTGGTAAGTGGTGTCTTGAATTCATGAGTCATGTTGTTAATAAAGCCAACAATATTCTCCGTAAGGTTTTTTTCCTTTCTGTAGAACCCGAAAATAAGGAAGAACGACAATGTTACCAGAATAATAAGTGCAATCGACCCGACGAAGATGTAACCTATCTGAGCCAGAATAAAATCGCGTTTTTCAGGGAATCTGATTCTGAGTTCGAAGCCCGACTTTTGAAGAACATTTACAAGGTCTTCGCTGAAATAAACACTTGTTCTTTCAGGACTTTTTATACCTGGCCGGGCTTCTATGATATCGAATTCAAAATCGAGGTTTATTCCGTAATAACGGAGGTCTTTCCTGATCATATTTCCGATATTTGCCCAATCCTGTCTGTTCTGCATGACAAGGCTGCAGGTGCCTTCCTTCTCTTCCCTCATGCACCCGCTTACCTGTGAGCATATAGCCTGATTGCGGGCCATATTTTCAACTATACGGTTCATAGCCATGTTTACGCTCTGGTTGAACTGGGCCTCCTGCATTCCGGCCGATTTCAATATCCAAATAATCTGGATTCCAACCAGGACAACAAGACAAACGAGGGTAGTAATAAGAAGTGATAAATGCAATTCCGGTTTTTTCATATAATTCAAAAATAAGCAGATTTTAAATCACTTTGTCAAATTTAACATCGGCTTAACACGAATTAGGTTCAAGACGGTTTTTAGGAAATAATTTTGTATTATTTTTGACATGAACAAATTTAAAAAGTATAAATATGAAAAAAGTTATTTTAGCATTATCGGGTATTCTTGTTGCGGCTTTTGTTATTGTTATGGTTGCAAACGCAAGTACCGGAACACAGGAAGTTAAAAAAGCGACAACAGAAGTTTCGAAAGATTGTGCAAAATGCCCTTCAGCAGCTGCTTGCGCAAAGAAAGAAGTTACCTCAGCCGATGCATCAGCAGCCTGTGCAGCTAAATGCAAGGAAGCAGGAATGGATCCTGCAAATTGCAAGGATGCAGCAGCATGCAAGGAGAAAACAGCAGGTGCAGCTTGCGAGAAAAAATGCGAAGGAATGGTTGTTAAGAAATAGTTATTTGGTTAACTCGGCGTCAATCCTTTTAACATAGGATTGACGTAGAATAATAGTCATAATTGCCGGAGGGTTGAAGGCAGTTATGGCTTTTTTATTTTTTTACATCAGGTGCATAATCAGGTAACATAATAAATCCAATATGTTGCTGACTATGATCAGAATACCGGAGAGTTCATTTCATATCTCAATAACTAAACAGCATATTGCATCTTATATGCAATTGCCAGCTTCTCCCTGGCTTCTTTAATCATCTCATATTCAAGAGTCTCAGTATTCATTATGATGCCCTGAAACCGGCCCATTGAGCATGAACCGCAATTGAGGTATCTCTTCTTCTTGTTAAGGTAGTAGGTATGATGAGATTCCAGTTTGTGAGTGTGGGCCAGGATAACCACATCATGTTCCTTAAGCAACATCAGGGCATATGTTAAATATTTTATCGTGTTGTACTTTTTTGGTATATGGTGTATCTGGTCATTAAAAGCTACTATCCTGAGATAGATATCCATCATGAATTTTGAATGTGACAACATCTTCAGAAGCGAAAAACCTGATTTTCCAATAGCCCTTCCTATTTTACTCCCATTGAACCAGTCAGCATTATGTCCGTGTTCAATATGAATTGTCTGCCCATGTGAATTAGTTATCTGGAAATGATCAATTCCGAATGTGTTAACGATATCATGATTCCCCTTTATGAAAACAAAGTCCTTGTCCCTGAAGTAATCTAACAAGGCCGGATTCGCCTTTTCTATCTCATCAAACCTGTATTTAAGCAATTCAAATGTATCACCGTTAAAAATAATTTTATCAATTGAATAGAGGTCTCTGATCTTTTCGATCTGCATTATCAGATCCATCTCCTTCCACTGAAATGTTCCGAATTTGTCGCATGTATCCATGTGCAAATCAGATAATACGAGAATATTCATAAAGTAATTTATTATTGTTTAAATTCGAGTAGATACTTAGAAACAGGTCCAACCCCGTTTCTGATTGAGGCATTTTTAATATTTGTGGAAATGCTGTTGTATAATTCATTGTCGGTTAGTAGTTTATTTAAAACACCGGGGACCCTGCCAATTTTTTTCTCAAGGATTCCCATATCTGAATCACAAACAAATTCCATATTCCCTTTTTCCTGTTCCCATATATAGTTATTGATTACAGGAATTTTCCCCATCAGCAGAATTTCCATAAAAGTTGAAGCTCCGCATTTTGTTATAACAATGTCGGAGATACCTATAAGAGAGTGAACAAAATCAATATATCCATAAACCCGGATATTACTTATTCTGAATTTTTCAATTATTTTTATCACATGCCGGAACATTTTTTTGTTATTACCGCATACGATTGCAATTTCTGCATCAATGTTGCTTGTGATGATTTTCTTCAGAATCTTTTTACCCTTTGGCATCCCATCCCCGCCACCCATAATCAGAATTATTTTTGAATCAGGTTTGTAACCGAGGTTTCTTCTTATAATCTGAGCCTTTTGCCCGTCAATTTTATGGGAAAATTTGGTGTCAAGAACGAAAGGAAAGACCTTCATATTATCATTGTCAATCCCCATTTTTACACATTTCTCCCTTAGCATTTCACTAAAGACTATGAATTTCTGGTCTTTATTAAGAAACCAGATAGGATGAGCAGTAAATGGGTCAGTAACAACTGTTATTACAGGTATATTCAGATTATGTTTCTTTAAGATTTCAAATACTGGCTGTATTATAAAAAAATGGAAAATGACTATCTTATCCGGTTTGTTTTCAAGAATTTCTTTTTCGATACCTCCCTTTATGAAATGGGTTACAAGGAAAGCTGTAAGTTTCCCGATTGGTTTAATCTTATTTAAAGCATATAATAACTCAAAAGTCCATACAGCCTGATTCACTGCATTTTTATACCCCGATTCAATTATAAGTTTTATTATCGATTTTGCACCGAGAAGGCCGTCAGCCAGCAGTATCTCGACCCTGCCATTTTGCCTCGACCTCATTTTTTCCGCAACAGCTTTAGCAGGAGCAAGATGTCCGCCACCGGTCTTTAGGTAAAAGAAAAGGTACTTTTCCATAGTGTTGTTATTCTTTCCGCAAGGCATCCGGAATGTTTTCATTTTGTTTCTTCCTGCAATTTTGTCTTACAACAACACAGTTGCGGAAAAAACTATTATGAGAATAAAAACAAGCACCAGGCCGACTTCAGTAAATGTGTCAGCACTCGAGTTATAGTTGTTTTTCGGGTTGTTTAAAGCTGTGTTTTTCATGTCATGTAATTTTTTATAAAACTACATTCATGTTGTTACAAGCTGGTTAAGGAAATATTATAAAAGCTATTAATTTGATAATACATTGTTACAAAGACGTAAAGCTTTTGTTAGAAGAATCAGGGATAATGACTTAAGTTGCACATTTCCACAAACAACAAGGACAAAGCAGTTTTATGCTCTGTCCTTATTGCAGTGTAAATACGACAAATATATAATCGGATTTATTTATAGCAGCAATTTATATTAAAATCAGGTTTGGCTTGACTGTTAAGCCATCTTTATCAGGATTGCTTTCAGTGTATCAGTTACATCCTCCTCTTCATCAACGCATCTTTCGAGAATCTCAAGTATCTTATTGTTTTTCAGCAGTTCCTTGGGATCTTCCTCGTTCGCGAAAAGTTCTGTAGCACCCTCAAAATAGTATTCATCCGCATCATGTTCTATCTGTTTTACCCTGTCGCAAGCTGAGGTTATCCTGGCCTTATGTGCAACCGGATCTTTAAGGCAGTGAATTGCAATTTCAATTTCTTTTGCCCCGTCAAGAATCATTCCTGCCATTTTCAGGTAAACAGGGATGAGTTTCTTGGGTTTATATAGACAAATCCTTCGGCTGATACCGTTTATTGAATCAACTACATCATCAATGTGAGCTGTCAGTTCATGAATATCTTCTCTGTCGAATGGGGTTATGAATGACTTGTTAAGCTGAACGTATGTTTTATCGGTTATCTCATCACCAATATGTTCCACTTCCTTTATCTCTTTATTGATTCTTTCATGTTCTGCAGAATCAGTTGTAGACATAAGTTCAACCAGCAGCTCTGCAGCTTTTACAAGGTTTTTAGCATCACTTTCAAAAAGGGGGAAAAATGAGTGGTCTTTCGGTACAAAGAACTTGAGAAATTGGTCAATAGTCATAATTGTATTATTAATTAAGTATCATGTTTAGAAGTAAATAAGTGCCATAACCTACAAATGCCGAAACAGGAATCGTCAGTATCCATGCCCAAAAGATATGAGTTGTAACGCCCCACTTTACTGCTGATACTCCTTTTCGGGCTCCGGCCCCGATAATTGCTCCTGTTATTACATGTGTTGTACTTACAGGGATACCGAAATGAGTTGCACCAAACAAAGTAAGAGCACCTGCAGTTTCTGCACAAAAACCCTCAAACGGTTTAAGTTTTGTTATTTTCTGACCCATCGTTTTCACTATTCGCCAGCCTCCTGATAATGTCCCAAGAGCAATTGCAGCCTGACAGGAAAGAACGATCCATAATGCTATCGGGTCGTTTTTTGTTGCCAAACCGCTTATAATAAGTGCTACCCAGATAATTCCCATTGATTTCTGAGCATCGTTACCTCCGTGTCCCAAACTGAAAGCGGCCGCTGACAATAATTGAAGTCTTCGGAAATGTTTATCTATCCCGGAAGGAGAATGTTTTCTTGATATAAGAATCACAATTGCCGAAATAACAAAGGACATTACCATTCCCAGTAATGGCGCTATAACAATAAAAATAATTATTTTGATGACGCCCGCCATGACTACGGAACTCCATCCGGCACAAGCAACTGCAGCTCCGACTAATCCTCCGGTGAGAGTATGTGAAGAACTTGAAGGCAGGCCATACCACCAGGTAATGAGGTTCCAGAGGATGGCTGCAATTAAAGCTGCAGCAATAACAGTGAGATTGACAACATCCGGATTGATTACCTTGCTTCCCATTGTATGAGCAACATTCAGTGGGAACACCAGAAATGCAATAAAGTTAAAGAATGCTGCCATGGCGACCGCTGCAAAGGGAGAGAGAACTCTAGTCGAAACAACCGTAGCGATCGAATTTGCCGAATCGTGAAAGCCGTTAATGAAATCAAATATTAAAACAAGAGCAACAACGATGTATAAAAATGTCATTTTTCAGATAATTAAGGCCCAAATTATTAAAAATTCTTCAGAATAATACTATTTAATTAAAGTAAATTAATCCCGCAATATAAAAGACAATAAACTACCACTGCCAAATTCGGTGCAAAGGAACAACACTTCCTTTAAATCAAAATATAAGGCTCATTAATTTTTTGTTACATTTTTCACAATAAAACTGAATGCTCTTATTTCGGGATACAATTGTGTTCATGAATTTATTTGCGTCAGGATAAGCGAGTATTGAGGAAAAAACTCTATTGTTTTTATGGCCAATTAGTGCTAATTTTATTGCCTTGTAAAATAACAAACTAAAAACGTTTAATATGAGCAACATACTTAATCTTGAACCAAAGCAGCTTTGGAATTATTTCCATGATTTAACACAGATCCCCCGTCCTTCAAAGAAAGAACAAAAAATTATAGAATACATGGTTGCTTTTGGGAAAGAGCATAGCCTTGAAACCGTGGTTGATAAAGTCGGAAATGTTATTATCAGGAAACCCGCCACAAAGGGATTGGAAGATCGTAAAACGGTTATTTTTCAAACCCACCTCGACATGGTTCCCCAGAAGAACAGCGATAAGAAACATGATTTCGCTCTGGATCCGATTGAAACCATTATCGATGGGGAATGGGTCAGAGCCAACGGGACTACACTCGGCTCCGATAACGGTATCGGGGTAGCGGCAACTATGGCAGTTCTGGCATCTGCAGAACTGGTTCATGGCCCTCTTGAAGCACTTTTTACAATTGATGAGGAAACAGGAATGACAGGAGCCTTTGGTCTGGAAGCAGGGATGCTTCACGGCGATATTCTTCTTAACCTCGATTCAGAGGAAGAGGGAGAGCTATGCGTCGGTTGTGCCGGAGGAATTGATGTAAGTGTAGCAAAAGCCTATCACGAAGAAGCTACTCCCAGGGGTATGACAGCTTACAGGATTTCAGTGAAGGGACTCAAGGGAGGCCATTCGGGGGTTGATATTGCGCTGGGAAGGGCTAACTCGAATAAACTGATGTTCCGGTTCCTTATGCAGGCGGAATCTGATTTCGGTATTCGTCTCTCAGAAGCTGCCGGAGGCGATCTCCGTAATGCGATACCCCGCGAAGGACATTCTGTTTTAGTGGTTCCTGAAATAAAAGAATCAGAATTCGAAGCTTTTGTGAACGGTTATGATAAAATTTATAAGGCTGAATTTGCTGAAACAGAACCCGGTCTTTCATTTACATGTGCGAAAACCACAGTTCCTGAAAAGGTTATGAGACAGGCTGACCAGTACAGGATCATAAGGGCAGTATTTGTGTGTCCAAATGGTGTTGTAAGGATGAGCGAGGCTATGGAAGGTCTTGTTGAGACATCTAATAACCTTGCTATCGTGAAGGTTGCAGGCGGGAAATTTGAAGCACACAACCTCACCAGAAGTTCGGTAGATACTGCAAAAGAGGCTACAGCATGGAAAATAGCTGCAGTCTTCCACCTCATCGATGCAGATGTTAAACTTGAAGGCGGGTATCCGGGATGGAAACCCAATATGCATTCACCAATCCTTAAGACCATGATCGGCGTTTACAGCGAAAAATTCGGAAAAACACCCGGTGTAAATGCTATCCATGCGGGTCTCGAATGTGGTCTTATCAGCGGAGTTTATCCTGGCCTTGATATGATTTCTTTTGGCCCTACAATCAAGTATCCGCACTCACCGGATGAGAAAGTGAATATTGCATCCGTAGCAAAATTCTGGGATTACCTGGTTGAGACACTGAAACAAATACCAGTAAAATAATCTGGTCAAAAATAAAGAAAGTGACTTTCAGAACATCCGAAAGTCACTTTTGTTTTCTTCCCTTTGTGCTCTTAGTGACATCCTTAGAGCCCTTCGTGGTAAAAAATGATTTAACCACAAAGTACACAAAGGGCACAAAGGATTTTTATAATTTAATCTCAACCAGAAGGTCGTTTTTCATAACGTTTGTATTGGCCTTGGCCGAGACTTTAACAACAGTTCCGTTTACAGGAGAGAGAATTTCATTCTGCATCTTCATCGCCTCAAGAATTGCAACGGGTTCACCCCTTGTAACAACTGACCCTTCACGTACGAGTACATCGATGATTTTTCCGGGCATGGGGGCAACAATAAGTTCCTTTTCAGCCTTTCCCTTTGTTGTGCTGAGTACTTTCATCCTCTGAATCGAGAAGGGTGTTTCTACCGTGAAGGTGTAGCTTATATCGTTGAAGAGAATTTCATATTTATTTTGCCTGGAACGGATTATTTCTACAGGGTATTTCCTGTTTTTCCAAAGGATATAAGTTCCGTATTTCTCATCAGATTTCAGCTGAACCTCATATTCACGTTTTCCGATCCTTATGTTATGTTTCAGAGGCAGGGAAAAACAGAATCTCTTGTTTTCCGATGACAATGCGTAAAGTTTCCTGATATTAAGGTTATCCTGTGCCATATAGATCTGGTGATTAAAATTGATTAATTCTCTTGTTTAGCAACCATGGACTCATTTCTTTTCCCTGTTCAAAGTCAATGTTGATACTGTCTTCGCTAAGGTTCTCTTCAATAAATAGCTTTGTTGCCAGCCAGGCTGCAAGCATCTCCTCGTATTCGCTGTTAAGATAAAACTTATCGAGATCTTTTTCAATGAAGGCTGTTGTGAAAGTGCCATCCTGGAATTTCTGATGGCGCATCAGCATCCTGAAGAACGGGAGAGTGGTTTTGGTGCCTTTTATCCAGACCTTGTCGAGAGCAAGCTTGCAGTTCTTGATCGCATCTTTGCGGTCCTTGCCTTTAACTATGAGTTTTGCTATCATTGAATCGTAGCTGGCAACGATTGATGAATTGGCCTGTACTCCGGTATCAACTCTTACATAGGAATCGGTTGGCATGAAAATGCTTTCTATTTTTCCGGGATCAGGAGCAAAACCTGCCTGGACATCTTCCGCATTGATACGGCATTCAATAGCCCAGCCGGTTAGCTTGATATCGCTCTGTTTGAATTTAAGTTCCTCGCCATTGGCGACCCTTATCTGTTGTTCAATAAGGTCGATTCCTGTTATCTCTTCAGTTACAGGATGTTCTACCTGAATCCTTGTATTCATCTCCATGAAATAGAAATTCTTTTCAGAATCCAGAAGGAATTCCACAGTTCCGGCAGAATAGTAATTAACTGCTTTTGCAATCTGAACTGCCATTTCCCCCATCTTTTCCCTGAGCTGATCATCCAGCGCACTCGAGGGAGCTTCCTCGAGCAGTTTCTGGTGTTTTCTTTGTATTGAACACTCTCTTTCACCAAGATGAATCACATTTCCCTTTGTGTCGCCAAGTATTTGGAATTCAATGTGCTTAGGGTTTTCAATATATTTCTCCACAAAAACGGAAGGGTCATTGAAAGCCTTTTCTGCCTCTTTGCTGGCAATTATGAAATTCTTTTCCATGTCCTCCGATTTCCTCACTATCCTCATTCCTCTGCCACCGCCTCCGGATGCAGCCTTGATTATTACGGGAAAACCTATTTTTTCTGCCACGATAACTGCCTCTTCCTCATTGGCGATGTTACCTGCATGTCCCATAGCCATTGGTATTCCGCCTGCCATTGCTATTTGCCTTGCAACGGTCTTGTTTCCCATCTTGTAAATTGCATCAGGAGAAGGACCGATGAAAATCAGCTTGTTGTCGACACATTTCTGGGCAAAATAGGCGTTTTCGGCAAGGAAGCCATATCCCGGATGAAGGGCATTGGCTTTAGTCTCAAGCGCAATCATTATGAGCCTCTCAATATTAAGGAATACCGGAATCTCCGAGGCATCTTCAGTATTGTCAAAAATCACATCAGCATAGGAGAGATACATGGCATTTGGTTCAACAGCAGTCTTGACGGCTATTGTCTCAATGTTCATCAACTTTGCAGTTTTCATTATCCTTACCGCAATTTCACCCCTGTTCGCTATTAATATCCTTTTGATTTGCATAAAATACTTATATTGAAAACTTAAATAATCAAAAATTATAAAGGCATATTGCCATGTTTACGGGCAGGTACTTTAACCCATTTATTTGCAAGAGCATCAAATGCTGAAATCACTTTCTTCCTTGTTGTTGCCGGATCAATTACTTCATCAATATACCCAAGCTGGTCGGCAATAAACGGGTTGGCTATCTTATCGCGGTATTTCTTTACAAGTTCCTTTTTAAGTTCAGCTGGATTCTCTGATGCGGCAAGTTCCTTGCGGTAAAGTATAGCGACTGCACCATCGGGCCCCATAACAGCAATCTCAGCCGATGGCCATGCGAAGCTGAAATCGCCTCCCAGGTTTTTGCTGTTCATAACGATGAATGCTCCTCCATATGCCTTTCTGAGTATTACTGTAATTTTGGGAACAGTTGCTTCGGCATAGGCGAATAGCATCTTTGCTCCATGACGAATAATACCGGCGTGTTCCTGGTCGACTCCGGGAAGAAAACCGGGGACATCTTCAAGTGTCAGGATCGGGATATTGAAGGCATCACAGAACCTTATAAACCGGGCTCCTTTTGTTGATGAATCAATGTCAAGAACACCGGCAAGCACTTTAGGCTGATTGGCAACAACCCCGATCGTTTTTCCTCTGAGCCTGGCGAAACCGGTAACCAGGCTTGCTCCGAACAGTTCTGCTGTTTCAAAAAAACTGTTCCTGTCAACGATCTGGTTAATAATATCTTTAACGTCATAAGCTTTATTCGGATCATCGGGGACAAGATCTCTGAGTTTTTCATTAACATCACTTACAGAACCGTCATCTATAACAACCGGAGGATTTTCAACATTATTGGATGGAAGATACGAAAGGAACTTCTTAAGGGCTAAAATAGTATTCTCCTCATCGTCGTAAATCATCTGTGCCACACCGCTTTTACGGGCATGCACTTCGGCTCCGCCAAGGCCATCGGAGGTTACATCTTCATTAAGTACCTCCTTTACCACATTAGGTCCTGTTACAAACATATAGCTTGTATGGTTAACCATGAAGACAAAATCTGTAAGAGCAGGCGCATATACGGCTCCTCCGGCAGCGGGACCAAGGATAACTGAGATCTGGGGTATTATGCCCGATGAATGTATTATGTTGTGGAAAATACCGGCATAGCCGCTCAGACTTGCAACACCCTCCTGTATTCTGGCTCCACCTGAATCGATGAGCGCAATAATGGGTGAACCCATTTTAAGAGCCATTTCCTGGATCTTTGAGATTTTTTTTGCATGCACTATCCCAAGCGAGCCCCCCATTATTGTGAAGTCCTGGGCATAGGCAAAGATGAGCCTTCCGTTTACCTTGCCGTGGCCTACAATTACTCCATCTCCAAATGACCTCTCAACTTTTCCGAATTCCACAGGCTGATCAGCCGGTGTTACAAAGGCATCAATCTCTTCAAAGCTGCCATTGTCGAACAGCAGGCTTAAGCGTTCCCAGGCTGTAAGTTTGCCTTTTGAATGCTGTTTCTCAGCCTGTGCAGGGCTATATTGCTTTTTAATAGCCTCCTGCCTTTCTGTGAAAGCTTTATAATACTTGCCTGATAGATCCATACAAATTATTTTTTTGAGACGCTAAAAATAGTTAATATCAGTAGAATTACAAAAATTACCTTCGACTGAATTAGGGTGATGATATTTAAATTAAAGATATTCAGGAAATTATAAGTCATTTTATTTCGACCATCTTATCTTAGTAAGCAATAACTGCCTGAATTGTTCAATTTATCTTCCTTATTTTTCGCCTGAGGAGATGAAGATCGGAAATGAAACCAGGAATAAACAGGCTTTAGTACTTACCCGGTTTAAATAATCCCTTCTCGTTTGATCCTAGCAAAGCGGCACTTAGCACAGGGGCACTTGCCTTCTTCAGGTTCTTTATCATGTTATCGCTGACTACAGGATAATGGCGCATCATTTCAAGTTTGTCGCCTATATATTCGAGATCTTCATCTGTAGTCGTCCAGAATCGTTTATTGTAAATTGCCAGGTTAAGGGGAAGGGAAAAAGACCGGAGGGATTTATCGCCGTCGGTGTTGAAATAGAAATCAAAATATGACATAACCAGTTCTCTTAGTGAACGGTAAACCGGTTCCCTGTAACGAAGGGTTGTAAAGTTCGATTTTGCCACGGAGCCCCAGTGGCCGTCAATGTTGAAAACAGCTATCACGTGGTCATCATCATTAAATGCTTTTATGTCGGCAATCAATGGCTTATAACCATTAAATTCAAGTGCCGCCGCCGCAAACAGGGCTCCTTCGAAACAATGAGCCGATCTCTTTCTGATCACATGCCGGGGAGACCTGCATTCATATGAAGGATTATATTCTATAGAGTCGAGAAATTCCTGAATCTTGCCGGGATCATTGAGCGTTTTCAGAAAATCGGCTTCTTCAGTGGTCCAGTTCATCTCCAGTTAGTTAATTGTCCTGAGTTTATCGTTTCGGGTTTCGGGTTTCGGGTTTCGGGTTCTCGGGTTTCGGGTTCTCGTTCCGTATACACTAAACGCGAAACGCGGAACCCGGAACCCGGAACGCGGAACCATTACCGCGAAACTATTAATTTTGTGTCAGTTTTCTGATTATACTTTGCATATCGGAATATTGTTCTTCCATGCTCCTGACGAGTCGAAGCTGTGCCCTGGCCCTCTGGAGATTATGTAATTCGTGGTGGATCTTGAAATAGTTGTCTCCGTCAATGAAATCAGTCAGGAAACGTAATGCAATAGTATAGGTTATTAGCCTGGGTGCAAATGCAAGGTATTCTTTCTCAACCTGATTCAGTGTTTTACCTGTTTCTGAAAGGAATCCTTCTGAGTATGCCCTGAAAAGTTCAATATCCATATTTACCTTTGCAAGGTCTCCCTCGTCTTCCGATGCAGTGTTTGTTGCAGTACGGATGGCATCTCCGAAATCATAATGTACGTAGCCCGGCATTACCGTATCCAGGTCAATGACACACAAGGCCTTATCATTTTCATCAAGGAGAATATTGTTGAATTTAGTATCATTATGAGTGATCCTGAGAGGAATTTTTCCTTCTTTTCCCAGTTTTAAAATTACCTTCATCTCCTCAGTACGTTCCAGCACCAGATTTATCTCATTTCCGACCATACCGACCCTGTTGACCGGATCCCGGCTGATTGTCAGGTTGAAGGTTTCCAGCCGTTTTTCAATATCATGGAAAAAAGGAATGGTGTCGAATAAGGGATCGCCAGGCATATCCGACAACATTGCCTGAAACCGGCCTATGGCTTTTCCACCTTCAAAAGCTTTTCCGGGAGAGTCCACAACATTGTAGGTCTTGTGGTTTGATATGAAAATATACATCCTCCAATAGTTTCCGCTTTTGTCGGTGATCCAGCTTTTCCCTTCGCGTGAAGGTATGAGACTGAGACATTCCCTCTTGGGATCTGAACCAGAGACAGCCTTAAGCCTGTTCCTTAAATGTACGGTAACCCTTTCGATGTTATTCTGGAGTTCCGGAATATTCTTGAAAATCCTGGTGTTAAGCCGCTGAATAATATAATCGTCTTTGTCTTTTTCAATGGTTTCAATTCTGAATGTATCATGAATATGGCCATTGCCGTAAGGTTCACCCAGTAAATACGTACCCTCGGTAACAAATCTGTCGAATATTTCCTTCAGGTCATTTTCGGGATTATTTCCCTGCTTTGTGGCCGATGAATGCATAATACATTATTATCAGGTATGATGGAACGCAAATCCAGTAAGCCGATTGGGTCGAAAAAGCTACAGCAAGCTTGCCATAAGCAAGAGGAATCACTGCACCGCCTGCAATAGCCATAACAAGCATTGCGGAAGCAGTTTTGGTGAATCTTCCCAGACCATCAAGCGCCAGAGGCCACATAGCAGGCCATACAAGCGAGTTTGCAAGTCCAAGCAGGGCAACAAACATGACTGTGATCGGAAGAATCAGCTCAATTGAGTGGAAAGTCATAATGTCAACAAATGGGATTGTTACTACCAGATGTGCAGGAGTAAGGATAGTCCCTAAGGAAAAAACAACTCCGAGAATAGTACATATCTTCAAGGCAGTTGACTGTTTTAAGTATTTGGGAATAAGCAAAATACCTAAAATATAGCCGAGTACCATACTCATCAGGGTCAGTGATGTAAAGTATTTGGCCGAATCCATTGCAATTCCGATCGATTGACCGTAACGGATAATGCTGTCACCTGCAATAACTTCAACACCAACGTAGAAAAACAGAGCAATTACTCCAAGGATAAGATGAGGAAACTGCCATATGCTCGTTTTTTTAGCATTCGATTCTCCGCTGTTTTCATCCTCTGCGTCAGTATCAATCTCTGGAAGGTGGGCAAATTTCAGTAAGAGTCCAAGCAGAACAAGAATAACGGTCATAAATATATACGGCATAATAACCCTGCCGGCAAGTTCATCGAGGAGGAGGGTTCTGGTTGCTGCGTCAGCAGCCTGTGCAAGTTTTTCCTCAAGAACTTTTGAATCCTTCAGAATAATACTGGCAAGGATAATCGGTGCAATTGCCCCGGCAAACTTGTTTGCAATCCCCATTATGCTGATACGTTTAGCAGCTGTTTCGCGGGGGCCGATTATAGTTATATACGGATTTGATGCGGTCTGAAGAAGCGCAAGACCTGTTCCTTCCACAAATAAACCAAGAAGGAAGAGACTGAATGTTCTTGTCATGGCTGCAGGAATAAATATTAGCGCTCCTGCTGCCATAATCCACAAACCTACTGACATTCCATTCTTGAAGCCTGTTTTCTTAAGCAGCGCCGAAGAAGGCAATGCCATAACCAGATAGCTTACATAAAATGCAAATGTTACAAAATAGGCTTCGAAATCGTTCAGTTCACAGGCTGTACGAAGGAAGGGGATCAGGATTCCGTTGAGCCAGGTCACAAATCCGAATATGAAAAAGAACAATCCAATAATCGAAACGGAAAAAATATAATCTTTCCTGCTGATGGCGTTGGAGGAGTTGCTGTTTGACATGATTTGAAGATTAGTTAAGGTTTTATTTATCTCTCAAGTTTTCAAAACTAATTCTTTTATCTGACTGCACCAAGAAAATATTTATTTGTTTTTTTAGTTCAAAAGTTATAGAACCAGTCCGTATTTGAATTAAATTTGAAGTTTCTATATTAAATATTCATCAGCTTATGCAGGAGTTGCAAAATGGAGCCCGTGAAATTATTGAAGAGGCCGGGAAGATTTTCGAAAAATTCGGAATGACACCCATGCAGGGAAGAATAATAGCTTATTTCACAGTGAGCGATCCTCCGGAAAAAACCTTTGATGAACTGGTTTCTCATTTCAGGGCCAGCAAGAGTTCGGTTAGCAACTCATTGAACTTCCTTTTGCAGAGTAAAGTCATTGATTATAAAACCTATGCTTCAAACAGGAAAAGATATTTTTTTCTGACGGACTCCTTTTTCAGGGTCTATTTCACCAGGGTGCTTGAGAATGTTGCCGACCTTAAAGAGTACACTTACCGTATAGTATCGATGCGCACTCCGGAATATCCGGCAGCGAATGAAAACATCCTTAAATGGATTGAAAATGCTAACGGGTTTGAAGAAGCACTTGAAAATACTTTGGATTCACTTAAGCAGGGACAGTCAACCGGATCGGAATGAACTTAACCCGGGTCTGAGATCTCCCTCGATTTGGTGCCAAGGTAACCACCATGGTGCCTTCTTGAATAGTCTTTGGCATCGAAACCTATTTTTTCCATCAGAAGTACTACAAGGACATCGCCTATTACTGTCATGACAGTAGTAGAAGTAGTAGGGGTAAGGCCCAATGGACAAACCTCGGCAGGTGCACCGGTTGAAATGAAACAATCGGCCTTTAAAGCCAGAGGGCTTTCTTCATGTCCGCTTATAACAATTACCGGAACTGAGGGATAAAGATTATTCTTAAGCTCAATAAGTTCAATTATTTCTCTGGTTTTACCTGAGTTTGAAATTGCCAGTATAATATCGTTGTTTTGGAGAATACCGAGATCTCCATGCTGTGCTTCGCTTGGATGAAGGAATACTGCAGGTGTCCCGGTTGAGCTGAATGTGGTAGCGATATTGTGGGCTATCTGTCCTGCTTTTCCCATACCGCTTGTTACAAGTTTCCCGTTTAAAGTATGTACCCTTTTGTAGATAAGCTCTACAGCTGCTATGAAATTTGTTGTTGAAGGAATGTTGCTTATGGCTTCAGCTTCCCTGTCTAAAATTTCGCGGATTCTTGCGGTCATGATTCTATCGATAAATATCTAATGACAAAGGTATCAAAAATAATTCCGGAGGAACGGATTTTTTTTAATGTCATGCAAGGACAAATATTTTAAAAGCTATTTTTGCATTCAAAGAACAACGTAGGTAATGTTTAAGCATGCTGCAGCCATTGGAGCTGATATAGGAAGCAATTCAATCAGGATAGCCGTGGTCAGGATCGACGGTCAGATCCTGGCTGTGAAATCTCACTCTCTTATTCAGGATCAATCACAGGAGTATATAGTATCTAAACTTAATCAGGCGATTGTCGAAATCAGGCAATCAGTGGCACAGGAGGGAATCAATCCGATTTGTATCGGTATTGCTGCCAGAGGTTTTATCGATCACAAATCGGGAATCATTCACGGTCCTGATCAGGGAATCCGTAACTGGATCAATGTGCCGCTGGCATCAATAATAAACAAAGAGTCCGGATTGCCTGTTTATGTTGGCAATGATGCTAACATGATGACAATAGCCGAGCACAGGTATGGCGCTGCAAAAGGATTTAAAAATGTAGTATTTGTGGCCCTTAGAACAGGTATCGGAGGTGGAATAATTATTGACGGAAAGCTTTACCGAGGAGTGAACAGCGCCGGAGGAGAGGTTGGTCAGATGATTATTAAATACGATAATGGATTGAGCGATAAAGGCATAAGGGGATCATATGAACAGCTGGCTTCGGCTTCAGCCGTTGTCAGAAGATATTATGAGGAGAAGGGAGAAATCCGTGATAAAAGTATTAAGGAGCTTTCGTGCAGGGAGATTTTTGAATTAAGTTACAAAAACGATAGAACAGCCGGAAAAGTGGTTCTTGAAAATGCATGGTTGGTTGGGATTGGTTTAGCAAATCTTATCGCAATATTTGCTCCTGAAATAATTGTAGTGGGAGGCGGAATGTCAGAAGCATCTGACGATTATTTCAACCGATTGAAGATGACTGCTTTTGAAAACTCTCTTGAAAATTTCAGGTCGCAGGTAAGAATTGAAAGAGCCATGCTTGGATCTTCCGGTTCTTTGCTCGGAAGTGGATATT
Source organism: uncultured Bacteroidota bacterium (assembly GCA_903844815.1). Taxonomy (GTDB): domain Bacteria; phylum Bacteroidota; class Bacteroidia; order Bacteroidales; family VadinHA17; genus LD21. The sequence goes on from CAIMVD010000337.1 coordinate 18,163, forward strand.
TTGCCATGACAAGGCTTGCCGGAAAGAACATTTGACGTATTTTTTTCAATTGTCTGAACAGTTTCAGTATATCGGATAAAATTTATTATTACCTTTATGTTCTGTCTTACAATGGTTACCTTTCATTTTTGATTATAAGTCAGTGAAATTTGGTGGTATGGATTTGGTGCAGTTAGGACTGGAAAAAGAAGAATGGTAATTCAATTATTATTCAAAAGATCCGGAATATTTCAGCTGATTTTTTAATAATATTAAATAAAAATAATTTACTCTAAATTAGAAAATATGAAAA
>CAIMVD010000338.1 GCA_903844815.1 uncultured Bacteroidota bacterium
GTCTCGAAGTAAGAACCAAGTACCAGAGTCTCTGTTATGGGAGCGCTTGTTGTTATTGTAAGTGCATTTGAAGCAGTTTTATTACCTGCAGCATCTTTGGCCATAACATAAACCGGATATGCGGTTGATGCTGTTAGTCCGGAGAGTGTATAAGTCCTTGTTGTCCCAATTACTGAACTGTTTAACACATTGTTTAAATAAATATCATAACCAGTAACCCCGACATTATCGGTTGAAGCGGTCCAGCTCAAAGCAATCGTAGTCTGTGTTTTTGATGGTGAAGAAAGAACCGGAGCCGTTGGAGCCTGGGTATCAGGTGCAGGAGCATATACACCAACTGCATTCCATGCTTCAGCAGTAGCGGCATATTCAGCAGAACCAGCACCATACTTATCGGTTGCGGCCAGAAGTGATCCTGCCCTGGCAGCCGCATAATTTGATGAAGCAGTCAGATAGACGGAGAGAGTCCTGTAAGCAATCTGTGCTGCCTTATCTATACCTATTCCGGTAACCTTGTAGGCATATCCTAAGTCGTTTGTACCCGATTCGCCGGCAACAAGAATATAGAACCACTTATTCTGTACACCCGAATTATAGTGAACTCCACCGTTATCAGCTGTACCCGTATACCAGTATGTTCCCTTATAAGTATCGGGGTCGCCAAACTCGTTAGGGTTCATCATATTCCTGAAAGCTCCGCAGCTGGTTACTCCGATATCGCAGCTCATCATCCAGTCGTTGGTTCCTTTCGCATAGTTCTCGATACTTTCCCCGAAAATATCGGAAAAGGATTCATTGAGCGCACCCGATTCGTAACTGTAAGTCAGGTTTGCTGAATAAGTAGTTACACCGTGAGTAATCTCATGGCCGCAAATATCCAGTGAAACAAGCGGTCTGTATCCCAGGCTGACATCTCCGTCGCCGTAAGTCATTACTGAACCATTCCAAAAAGCATTTACATAATTGACTGAATAGTGAACATATGATTTAATGATTGCACCGGCATTATTAAAGGAATTCCTGCCTAGTTTACTATTAAAAAAAGACCAGGTCTGTTCAGCTCCCCAATGGGCTTGAACTGCAGTAGCATCGGTCCAGCCGGTTGGAGTTGACGAAGTTATATCATTATCGGCATAGGTTGTTTTGTTTTTGAGTGTAAATGTTTGAACTCCTCCCCCACTTACTGTCTGGCGCAGGCGATAGACTGTACCTGTATAATCTGAGGTAAAATTTCGTATCCCGTTGAAGAGTGTCGTGCCTGAGGCAGCTGCATTTGTATTGTGAATAAGATTATTCTCTCTTAAATACGTTCCTGTCTTTGCATCAATATATACTTCAGCCCTGTAGAGAGGATCTGATGCGAATATATCATATTTCCATGCGAGGGTAAGAGGAAGAGCATCATCCTCACTGCCTCCGATTATCACGAGTTCCCCTTTAGGAATGGTGTAATAGGGATAGCCATCCTTCACACTGATATCCCACGCATAGATCCTTGCGCCGGCGTGACTTATTGCGGCCTGCAGCCCCTGAGAGGCGGAAACTGAAGGGGTAACATCAAAACTGCGAATTCCCTTGAATTCACCCGAATAACCTTCAACAACATTATTCCTGGAATGTGCCGAATAGACAGCGCCTTCAACCTTTACCTTCCTGTAATACTGCTGGAATTTATCATGAGAAAAACCCAATTGATCGGTCTCCGTCATAGACGGCCTGAGTTCATCATCGTTCTGCATTTCAAGATTCTTTTTAAAAGCAGCACCTACCCCGTTGCGTGGGGTCTTTGACGCTTCGCTTTGAAAGCGGGCATATCCTTTTGACCGTTTTCCCTCTTGGGCAAAAGAAAAGACAACCATGCAAAGCAGAATTGCCGAGATCAAAATCCGTTTCATGTTTTGTTAATTATTAGTTTCGAAATCAAGTTTAATATTCCAAGGCAGGCTTTTTAGCCCGCTATATTCCCATCCGAAATCTACGAAAATAAAAACAACAAAACAGGGTCAATATTGATAAAATTGACGAAAGTACTAAATAATTACACGACGATATTATGCTTTCCTCGTAGCTATTCTCGACAGATACCTGTTTCTGGCTTCCTCGACATCGGTGTCGGGTGAAACATAGATTTTCGTCCTGTGATCAATGATTACTTCTTTAAGTTTTGAGAGATCGGGCGACTTTAAAATATTTGGTTTTGTTTCGTACATAATTGATTGGATTTTAAAAAAAAGTCCCGCTGGCAGGCGGGACCAAACATATTAAATGATTATAATATCTAAACTAAGCAAGTTTAACATTTACTGCATTTAATCCTTTTTTACCCTGTTTCAGATCAAAGGTCACCTCATCATTCTCACTGATGGTGTCATTTAAACCTGATGAATGCACAAAGTACTCTTCTGAAGAATCTGTGTCTTTAATGAAACCAAAACCTCTGGTTGCATCAAAAAATTTTACTGTTCCGTTATTCATAATTGATATTTAATTGAGGGCACAAGATACAACTAATTATTGGATATTTTATTTATTTTCAATAATTTAAATAATAATATCCATACAGCGCCCAAATCATTCTCCCCCAGCCGGTCCTTCAGATATAGATTTTAACGGATATTTCCACCTCAGGAAAAGATAGACTGGAATGCCTGAAAGAATAAGCGTCATCCCGATAGCAGCTTCACGCGGCCGTGTTATTATTGTATTTATGAACAATCCGATACAGAAGAGTATAAAAATTGCCGGAACTACCGGATACCCCCATACTTTATAAGGCCGAATGGCATCAGGCATTTTACGGCGAAGTATGAATACCCCTAGTGATGTTGCCCCGTAAAATATAAAAACCGCAAATATTATCATATCGGTAAGCTGATCGAATGTCCCCGACAACACCAGCACTGAGGCCCAAATACCCTGCCACATCAGTGAGTTGTGAGGAACATTGGCATTGTTAAGTTTTCCTATCCCTTTAAAGAACAATCCGTCGTTCGCCATGGCATAGTAAGGTCTCGCTCCTGTAAGTATGCTGGCATTGGTACATCCCAGAGTCGTAATAAGTATCAGAATGGAGATAAACATCACTCCCTTTAAACCCCAGAAGCTCCTTACTGCTTCAACTGCAGCAATCTGGTTACCTGCGAGATGAATACTCTCTAGCTGGGGAATAGAAAGCAGTGTCAGATAAGTTGCATTTACGACCAGATAGATGAAAATGACAATAAAAACCCCGGTAACGATTCCCTTTGGAATATTTTTCCTGGGATCTTTTATCTCTCCTCCTATAAATCCTACCGACACCCATCCCTGATAGGCCCAGAAGGCAGCAAGCATTGCCGTGTAAAAGGATGAGAGGGTGACAGTCCCTTTTGTAAGATCTCCAAAATCAAATGAACTTTCAGTTTTTGCCGCACCGCCTGTGAGCCCAAAGAAAACTATCATAAAAAGCCCTGTGAATACAAGCAAAAGAATGGCTTTGCTTACCCCTGCCCCGCTCTTCAGCCCTGAGATGTTGAGGGAGGTTAAAACAAGAATCAGGAGGATAGCGGTAAGCTTGACCCCGAAATCCTCGAAAGGGAAGAATACACCTCCGATAGTAAAATGATTAAGTGACGGAAGGATATTTGGCAAGGTAATAATACTGTTGAGAGATTGGGCAAAGACATATGCCAGTGATGATATGGTTGCCGTCTGGATTACAGCAAAAAGTGACCAGCCATAAATAAATGCAAAAAACCGGTTATATATCTTTTTAAAATAGACAAATTCGCCCCCGGTATCGGCCAGCAATCCGGCAACCTCAGCATTGCTTAGTGCACCGAAAAGCGTGATTATTCCCCCGACTATCCAGGCCATCAGGATCCAAACAGACGAGTGAAGTTCTCCTGCCATAGGAGCTATTTTTTTATAAACTCCGGATCCTATAATATTTGCGACAACAAAAATTACTACATATCCAAAGCCGAGCGCCCTGACAAGCTTCCGTTGATTGACCATATATGAATGATATAAATTATTAAACCCCTAAAATAGAAAAATAAGTCAGGATTAATATCTAATAGCAAAATCTTCTCCCCTTTCAAAAATCAGGGAGGCATTAAAAAACTAATCCCTGATCAGACTGGTTTAATCATCTTTTACCAATAATTCATCAAATTGTTAAGAAAAGATTTAGAATAAATCATAAATTTAGGCACCAATTAACCAACAATAATATTTTTAACTATGAGAACTAAAGTAATTCTGATCATTATTTGTACCTGCGTAATTGTTTTTTCATGTAAAAAGGTAAAAACAGATACACTTGGCGGAACGCAATCTGCAATGGGTGTTGTCGGGGCAACAGTATCTTCTTCCAACATTGCAGTAGCAGGAGTAAGTTCAATAACGGGAAGTGTAAGAACCCTATCTGACGGGGTTTCCTCCTTTAACGGGTCGGCAGTAATAACCAATCCAACCATTAAGAACATAATGTCGAGCTATGCAGCTGCAACCGTAATCGGAAACAATGTTACTATCACCGATGTTAAAGTGAAGTTTACAAGTGAGGGAATTGAGAGCTTCGGTCCTCTTGAGCCAGGAATTATTGCAAAATTTGATGCAAAGGTCGGTGATACTTACCCTTGCGGTTCAGGAAAAAGGACAGTTAAAGCTGTTTCAACAACAGATGATTTCTACTGGGGAGGAATGGGCATTAAAGTAATAACCGTTGAAGAGACGCCGAATAAACTTGGAATTAAGAAGATAACCTATTTCTCAAATCACAAATGGGGACTTGCTGCAGTTGAATTCACTTTCGACGACAATTCAGTTGCAAGATTCCCGGTATTTTCAAGTGCAAGTAATTAATAGAAACCATATATTAATATAACCAGCAACAGGTTCCGTTATGAAATATCTTCAGATCCGGGGAGAAAGAAAAAAAATCCCCGGATTTCCTCACCATAAGGAGTTCGTTTACCGGACTTACAGGTTCTTTGAAGTAAAGAGCCTTTTTAATTTTCTCACAATCGATGGTTACTTTCAGATCCCAAAAAAGATCTATCATGACCGGAAAAACGATTGCGTGGTGCCACGACTCCTTCTTATCGACCCCACAAGTGCCTGCAATCTGAACTGTACCGGCTGCTGGGCTGCTGATTACAAAAAAAACTCCCACCTCTCGTACGAGAAACTCGATGAGATCCTTACCGATGCCCAGAGAATCGGGGTACTGACAATTATCATGAGCGGTGGTGAACCGTTGATGAGAAAGAAAGATATTTTGAAACTGGCAGCCAAACACACGAAACTTACCTTCGGGCTCTTTACAAACGGAACCCTCATCGACGAGGAGTTTGTAAAGGAGATGGTAAAGCTTGGCAATCTGAATGTCTTTGTAAGTATTGAAGGATACAGGGAAGAGACTGATATGAGACGTGGGGAAGGCACTTTCGACAAAGTTATGCAGGCAATGGATCTGCTTAAGAAACACGACATTGGGTTCGGTTTCTCGGCATGCTACCATTCCAGGAACTATAAGACAGTGGCTGACGATGGCTTCCTTGATTTTCTCCGGGAAAAGGGCGCATGGTTCGGTTGGATGTTCAACTACCTCCCGATAGGCTGCAATTCCGATATTTCACTTTGCTGTTCACCGGAACAACGTGAATATGTAAAGAAGAATGTTGAAATTTACCAGAAGAAGAACAACTATGCAATTATCGACTTCGCCAATACCGGGCACAAGGCGATAGGGTGCGTTGCGGCGGGAAGCGACTTTGCCCACATAAACGCAAATGGCGATATGGAACCCTGTGCTTTCTGCCATTATTCCGATTCCAATGTAAATGACATGACCCTGGTGGAAGCATTAAGGTCTCCTTTCTTCAAAAACTTCAGGGAACATAAACCTTTTTCAGATAACTCCCTTCGCCCCTGCCCTCTTATGGATGTACCCGATGGTATTGTGTCGGTAACAAAAACCCCCGGAGTCCGGTCAACCCACCTTAATAATCCCGAATCGGGCATTCAGCTTGCCGAAAAAACTAGACAGCTTTCGGAAAAATGGAAGCCCGTTGCCGACAGGCTCTATAATGAGATGCCTCGAAGTGAAAAAAGAAGATTTGCCTTTATAAAATCGCTTTACAGGGTGAGCGGACTGATAAAAAAAGATTAATTATGCTAATGAATATGTTTCTGCCTTATAAATACAAGCTGCCCGGAATTATCCTGATAATTGCCGGAACTATAATGACAATCCTGTTTTTCACAATTGATTTCAGGTTTGAAATCCCGGTGCTGGCAATTGTTTCTTCATATATGGAAACAAAGTTCTTTGCGATTTTCAAAACCAATTTTACAGACGAACTGATCATTCTTACTCTTCTTACAGGATTGGCGCTGGTAACCTTCTCGGAAGAGAAAAATGAAAAAGAGCTTCATGTATCAGTAAGAGGCAGGGCTGCAGCAAAAACCGCAGTTATTAATACAATTTTTATGGCCTTCTCTGTCGTATTTATTTACGGTACGGGCTTTATGAGCGTTATGATAGCCGACATTTTCCTGCCTTTCGTGATCTATATCGTCATATTCAACCTTATGAAAAGGAAAAGCCTTCTTAAATAACAAACCTCTGTGTCTCTCTGTGTCTCTCTGTGCCTTCTCTGTGTCTCTCTGTGTAACCAAAAAAGAACTTACACAGAGGGCCACTGAGGATCACAGAGTTACACAGAGGTTAAATTCTATTTACTATTTAAGACTTAACTTCTCAGGTTCAACATTCCACGCCGAAATCTTTATTTCCGCACTTTTGCCATTAACAACGGTTGCAGGAGCTGAAACAGTTATCGTCTTCTTTTCTCCCGGGGCCAGAGTAAAATATGATCCCGACCAGAAACTTGGCAGAACTTCTTCACCATCCGACATTAACTGTGGCCTGATGAAAAAAGCCATCTTTCCGGTGGTATTTGCGATCTCGATAGTCCAGCTTCTTTCTGACTTACCTTGTACCTCCCTCAGGACAGAAGTCTGCAAAGTGGTCTTGGGCATATCGTTAAGCGATTTGTAATCGCCATCATTCGAGAGCCAATAGACATTATGTGAAACAATTTTCCCGGCCTTATCCTTCAGATTCAATACAACGAAACTGACACCTTTGGCATTAGCCAGTACTTTTGAAAGGGAACTGGTCTCTTTCACATCAGTTGCTGCCAGAGAAATGCTTTTTGACTCATTAAATAATGACTGGGCACCGAGATTAAATACTTCCGCCATGGCCGTTAGACCTGTTACAGGCTGATGTGTTCTGTTTAGTACCATAACATTAAGATTACTGAGGTTGAGCTGGATATGAACCGGTTCACAGGCATTCTGCATAAAATAGTAACCGGCATTTGGCAGAAGATACCAATCATATACCTGCCATACTACACTGGGAAATGCAGCATTCAGCTTCCAGAGCATAACACCTCCAATGTCGTTGAGCTTATGACCTGCTGCTTCAAAAATACCCTGATAACCTATTGCATTTAAAAGCTGCATCTTATTGCAGAAATCCTCCATCGACGCTGGCTCACCGTATCTCTTCACTCCCTCCTTGTAATAATCTTCCCAATGACCATTTCCGGTTGCTGCATCATGATACCCCCATGAGTTGTTAAGCGGAAAAGGGAGTTTCTTGTCCCAAACAAGGTTGGGGATTATTTTCGGAAGGATATTATACGGAGTCATTGAAGGAAGCCCTGTTTCATCCTTGAATACCCAGTCTTTCGCTGAAATCGCCTTCGCGTAATAGATTTTAGGATCCTGCCAGGTATACGGACCACCGCTGTAGACGCCTGAAGCAGTATTATCGGGCCACGATCCGTCCCATCCGGCCGGGAGTTTGGCGAATCCTGATGAACTTGGGATATATGGTCTTGTCCCGTCGAGAGTGATTATGCTGGTTCTCATTACATCGTACAATTCTTTCCTGGCATGCCCTTCATTGCCTCCCGTCCATACAAGCAGGCTCGGATGGTTTCTGATCCTGAGTATGGTACTGATGACATTATTAATGAAGACTTTGCCTTCGAGCGGATAGTCAGGGGATCCCTTGAACTCACCCTGGGTATCGCCTGTTATCCAGAAATCGGACCATACCATCAGCCCATATCGGTCAGCTGCTTCAAAGAATTCATCGCAGGGAGTAACGCCGCCACCCCAGATCCTGACAAGATTAATATTTGAATTGCGGCAAAGGTGCAACTCCCAGTCGTAACGCGTTGAGTCGCGGTTGAGCATCATATCTGGCACCCAGGCTCCTCCCGTCAGATGAACCCTTTTCCCGTTTACATAAAAATCGCGACGCAACGACCCGTTAACCTCAACTGCCTTTGTACTCACCATACGAATACCAAATACAAAGGAAGTATCATCGGAGATTCCTGAATTGTTTGTATACTGAAGCCTCATCCTGTAAAGGTTGGGACTGCCATAACCGTTAGGCCACCATAAAGACGGATTCCCAAAATTAAATTCCTTAACCGTTTCGGCATTCAGGTCAACATCTGTCTGACCATTCTTTGAAACTGCGATGCTTTTGACAAATTTTACTGCAGCTCCCTTAAAATTCTCAGGGGTTATTGTGACTGTCAGATTTCCGTTTTCGTCAGTCTGAGAATGATTTACAAGCTTAAGGGCTACGGAGACTTTTGCGAGGGAGGTATCAGGAAGGTTTGGTAACGTTGTTACAACCTTAGGAGAAGATATTGTAACGCCACCTGTGGTTCTGAGATAAACAGGAAGCCAGATCCCCATATTCCTGTCGCGAACGGGAGGTACCCAGTCCCATCCGACGGAACAAAGCATAGTAACATTTTTGCCTATATCACCAGTAGGGCCACCGTTTGGATAAAAATCACCCAGCGCTTCAAGCTGCTCGGTAGAGGGCAATCCCGGGAAATCGAGGGGATAAATCTTTACTGCAAGGGCATTAGCGGAACCGGCTTTAACAAATTTACTTATATCAAGGCTGTATTCAGCGAACATACCTGCCATACGTGCCGAATCGGCAACCTGCTTACCGTTTACCCAAACAGCCGCCCTGTAGTTTATTCCTTTGAATATCAGCTGGAAACTACGACCTTGATCGGCTGACGGAATGTTGAATGTCGTCCGGTACCAGTAAGGCTTCTTCCAGGGATTCGGATCATTGGGAAGATGGCTGAACTGTTCAAGTTTGTACTTTTTGTTAAATTCATCGGAAGCGTCAGGTATCAGCATGTTGTTAAGCCCCTGGTAAGGATCGGGGTAAACCTTGTTTGCCACGAGCCCCGTAAGAACGGTCGATGGAACCTTTACCGGAAACCAGTAAACCCCTGATTTGTATTCAGACGTTGAAATTTCCTCTCCGGGTGCGGTTATCAGGGCTGATGACTGAAGCTCGAAATCTGTAAGCTTCACCTGTTTAACTTTCCCCTGCTGGGAATAGCCGGGAAGGACTTCTGCAAAAGAGGCCAGCAGAAACAAGGCCGGGATAATAAAATTTCTTTTCATCTTTTTAAGATTTGATTTTAAAAGTTGCTTCAAAGAAAAAAACATCAATGTTGTTTAGTTATGCCATGGAATCTGTTTTTTTTGCAAATCTTCCCTTCCATATTTTTCATCACTTTTTTTTACTTTTCATTTTACATCCCTGCCCCACATTAAATGAAACAGACTGGTAAGTACTTGCTAAAGCAGGGAAGATAATCAAAATTTGAATATCACTCCAGGGAAATTTTAAAAAGCTTCCCCACAAGGAACATATCAATTTTTCCTGATTAAAATCTTAACAGGATTTGCCGATCCCGGGTATTTTATGAAATACACTCCTGCAGGATAACCCGAAAGGTTGGCAGAAACAGAAAAGCTTCCTGTTTTATTAACTATTTCGGTATATATTTTCTTTCCCATTGAGTTAAAGATCTCAATTGCTACCGGAGAAACCGTAATATCCTGAAAATTCATTGTTATTATTCCGTTGGTGGGATTGGGATACACCGACATTCCGCTTTTATCGGATTCAGCATCTTCAACCCCAACCGAACTATGCACAATAATTACTACCCACTCAGAAGCAGTAACCCCGTCTTCTGCGATAATTTCAAAGACGACCGGCCGCAAAAAGTCAAGGTAATCTGTATTGGCTGATTGTTCGGTTCCATTAATATAGGCTCTTGCACCGTGAGACAACACAAAATCAACCTTTATCATGGATAAGTCTGCATTCTCACTTACCTCTGCGCGAATCGTTCTTTTCAGAGAATCTATTGTAACAGCTCCTGCGAAGCCTGGTACGGAGAACGACTCAAAATAGCAGGTATTGTTCTTTGCATTAAAGACGTTTATAGTCCAGTCTTTGCGCACTTCCCTGTTCTCGGCAAAAATCCTGTATTCTATCGGGCTGGTAAGGTCATTAGGAGTAATCCCGCTCGTCTGAAGTTTGCCTGCTACCTTTGCCTGTGCCCCGGGAGATATAACATAACCAGCCTTAAGGGAACTTCTGTCGGTGCCATAAGGCATCCTTACCGAGACAGTTTTTTTAACGGGGTCGACTGAAGAATACTCTTCTCCTGCTACATGAAATGATTCAATTTCAGCATTCACCGATGCCTTATGCCAGTGTATAGGGTGAAGAAGTATTATAACCCTGTCGCCAGCCTGTAAACTTCGGGGATCAAGCTTTCCGATATCCCACCTCACCCCTGCGGTAACAGTTGCATCGGAAAAATATTTGTTATTGTTTAAAAAATAGGCTTCATAATGGAGACCAAAGTCACTCAGCTTACCCTTCTTCATAGGTACATTTATTCCGGAGAGAGGCAGGGTAAGGTTATTTACAAACTGTCCTACCACAGGATAGGTGCATTCCTCAAAAAAATAAAAATTCAGGTACTTGTAAGTATAACAGTAGGGAGATCCGTGCGAAGCGCTCCCGGTGATTTTAATCCCGTTTGAACGAAGCCATGAAAGTTCATTTTGAAGAAAATGGACAGGATCAATATTGTAAACAGCCTGCAAAGTAATCAGATCGTTATGGAGGCCAATCTCAAAATGCCTTTCATTCTGCATTGTTTTAAGCACCGGAAGTATCTTCTGAGAATGGACCGCCATATTATTCGGGTTTTCAAGGTAATAGGGCGCAGTGTGCAGAAGGTAATAAGTCGACCTGAATCCAAGTTTGAATTCCGTATCTGAAAACAGAAAGGCGTGGTTCAGATCATTATCAAGGTCGTGCCTCAATCCGATAATTATCTTTTTTTTATTTTCTGTATGTCTGAATTCGTCAAGGGGAAGGACAATGTACTTTGAAGTATCGGATACGCTTCTCAGAAAGGCTGCATATTTCTCGAAGGTAAAGTTGGTGTCGGGTTCTTGTGCTCCCAGCAGGTTCCTCTTCCTGGTCTCACGTGCGGTATCCTGCCTGAAGGATGTGAAGGAGCCAAAAATACTTACCGGAATATTATCATTCTGACCGTAAGAATTATTAAAGGGGCAGAAAAAAAATAAAAACAAAACGGATAAAAAACTCAGGTACCGGTTCTTAGCGAGAGTCATGCCCTTTTATTACGTTTAAATAGCGACTGCTAAAATAGTACTGTAAATTGATTTCCGAGCTTATTTGAGAAGTTTCTTTATATTGTATAGCTTATTTAAGGCCTCGACCGGGGTAAGGTTGTCTATATCGATTCCGAGTATTTCATCACGAACCTGTTTAAGGACCGGGTCGTCGAGCTGAAAAAAACTAAGCTGCATACCTTCCCTGTGGCCGGCAATATCGGCTATTGGTTTTGACAATTCTTTCTTTTCGTGGCTTTGCTCAAGTTCTTTTAAGATCTCATCGGCACGGCGTACGACGCTCCGCGGCATCCCTGCCATCCGTGCGACATGAATACCAAAACTGTGCTCGCTGCCTCCCCGTTTAAGCTTCCTGAGAAAAATAACCTTATTATTGAATTCCTTGATTGAAACGGAATAGTTCTTTACCCTTGAAAATGAATTCTCCATCTCATTAAGTTCATGGTAATGAGTTGCAAAAAGGGTTTTTGCCCTGAGTTTGTTCTCATGAAGGTATTCTACCATGGCCCATGCAATCGAGATACCGTCATAAGTACTGGTTCCCCGGCCAATTTCATCCAGAAGAATGAGGCTCCTGTCGGAAAGATTATTAAGAATGCTGGCTGTCTCGTTCATCTCTACCATGAAGGTTGATTCTCCAAGGCTGATATTATCTGAAGCCCCTACCCTCGTAAAGATCTTATCAACCATTCCGATTTTAGCCGAAGATGCAGGAACATAGCATCCTGTCTGGGCCATCAGAACTATCAGTGCAGTCTGCCTGAGCAGTGCCGATTTACCCGACATGTTTGGCCCCGTAAGTATTATAATCTGCTGATCTTCTGTATCGAGGGTTAAGTCATTTGGGACATAGGATTCGCTTGCCGGAAGCTGCTTTTCAATTACCGGGTGACGGCCATCCCTGATTTCAAGAAGCCGTGAATCGTTGAGCTCGGGCCTTACATAATTATTTTCAGCTGAAATGACTGCAAATGACTGAAGGCAGTCGATGCGGGCAATGATTGAAGAGTTAAGCTGGATTGGAGGAATAAACTCCAGTACAGCGAGAACCAGGTCGGAGAAAAGCTTTGACTCAATTGCAATGATTTTTTCCTCGGCACCAAGAATTTTGCCCTCATATTCCTTAAGTTCTTCAGTTATATAACGTTCGGCACTTACAAGCGTTTGTTTCCTGATCCAGTCGGAAGGAACCTTATCCTTATGCGTGTTTCTTACCTCAATATAATATCCGAATACGTTATTAAAGCTGATCTTCAACGAGGATATACCGGTGCGTTCAATTTCCCGTGTTTGCAATTCTGCAAGATAATCCTTGCCATTGTAGAGTATCCTCCGCAGTTCATCGAGCTCTGCCGAGACACCTGAAGCTATTACACTCCCCTTACTGAGCTGGACGGGAGTATCATCGTTCATCTCCTTTCCTATCCTGTCGCTTATTGACTTGCAGGGATTCAATTGCTCGGCGAGTTTAACGAGTGGCGGACATTCGCCTGTGTTGCAGATGTCCCGCAGAGGAGTAATTGCAAGAAGGGCTCTTTTCAACTGAACGACCTCACGCGGATTTATCCTGTTAACCGCCACCTTCGAGGTAAGCCTTTCCAGGTCGCCTACCTGCCTGATAAGATGAGATATTTCTTCCTTAACAGAAGGGTTTTCCATGAGATACTTAACTATATCGAGCCTGTCATTCACAGGTTGCATGTCGTTCAGAGGCAGTGAAAGCCATCGTTTGAGCAACCTGCCTCCCATCGGGGAAATAGTCCGGTCCATTACATCAATGAGGGTTCTGGCGCCTTCATAGGGTGAGTGGAACAGCTCAAGGTTCTTTATGGTGAATTTATCGAGCCATACATACCTGTTCTCCTCAATGCGCGAAAGAGTTGTAATATGTCCAAGCTGCTCATGCTGAGTAAGGTCGAGATAGTACAGAATAGCTCCGGCCGCAATAATACCATAATTAAGATCCTGTATCCCGAAACCCTTCAGCGAACTTGTCTCAAACTGTTTCAGCAACCGGTCATTCGCAGCTTCCGGAGTAAAGATCCAGTCATCGAGCTTAAAAGTATAGTACTTCGTTCCGAAATTTTCAAGGAAAATTTCTTTCTTTCCCTTTTCGAATAGTACTTCCTTAGGCTGAAAGTTACTCAGCATCTGATCTATATATTCCAAGGTACCTTCCGAGGTAAGGAACTCGCCGGTGGAAATATCCAGGAAGGCAGCCCCGGCAATCTTTTTGTCGATATGGACTGCTGCGACGAAGTTATTCTCCTTGTGATTCAGAACATTATCATTGAGTAATATTCCGGGGGTAACAAGTTCAATTATTCCTCTCTTGACTATTTTTTTTGTGAGCTTGGGGTCTTCGAGCTGTTCGCAGATCGCAACCCTCTGCCCTGCCCTCACCAGCCTGGGGAGATAGGTATCAAGAGCGTGGTATGGGAACCCGGCCAGCTCGACGAAAGAGGCGGAACCGTTAGCCCTGCGCGTAAGGGTTATTCCGAGAATCCCTGCCGCCCTTATTGCATCCTCGCCGAATGTCTCGTAGAAATCGCCAACCCTGAAAAGAAGTATAGCATCAGGATGTTTAGTCTTGATACCGTAATATTGCTTCATCAGAGGCGTTTCAATATATTTATGCGACTCGTCCATCAGCGGGAAAATATAAATATGACAGGTTATTAATCAATCCGTTCCTTACAAAGATACACCCGGAGCAGTATTAATGAAATTCTTTTTGAATTTAAATCAGAAATTATAGAGGAGAAGCACATCAGGGGACAATTAAAAAAGCCCTCTGTGGACCTCAGTGTCAACTCTGTGAACTCTGTGTAAGTTCTTATCTTTTTGTTACACAGAGAGACACGGAGAGGCACAGAGTCACACAGAGAAAATAAAACCAAAATTTCAAACATTTGAAACAATTCCTTAAAGTGGGTCTAACCTGCAAATAAATAGAATACCGGACAAAATGGTTAGATATGAATCAAATGGCTAAATGACCAACATAACAACAAAAATCATGAAATCTCTAAAAGAGTTTTTATACATTGCTTGGCATATTTTCAATATCATCTATAGCCTTTATGAAAAAAGTATTGATCCTCGGGGCAGGCATGGTAGCCAAGCCAATGGTTGAGTACCTTCTTAAAAACGATATTAATATTCTGATAGCCTCTCCCATGAAAGAGAGAGCAGACTTGATGATCGGAGGAAATCCACTTGGTAAATCAATCGACTGGTCAATGGACGAACCTGATCTTCTTGATAAGCTTGTTGCTGAACATGATATTACCGTAAGCCTTCTGCCCTATTCGTACCATACCAGTGTTGCGAAGGTTTGCCTTAAGTACGGAAAACATCTTGTAACAACATCTTATGTTCAGAAGGATATGATGTCCCTTGATGAGGCTGCACGTGAAAAAGGCCTTCTTTTCCTGAACGAGACAGGACTTGATCCCGGTATCGACCATATGTCGGCAATGAGGATCATCGACCATATTCACGGTAAAGGCGGCAGGGTGGATGAGTTTTATTCACTTTGCGGGGCACTTCCTGCTCCTGAAGCAGCCAACAATCCTCTTGGTTATAAGTTTTCATGGAGTCCGAAGGGAGTCATCCTTGCCAGCAGGAACGGAGCCTTTTATCTGAAAAAGGGAAAAAACATCATAGTTGAGCCTTCAAGCTTGTTCAGGGACAGGTTTACTTATGAATATCCGGGAATCGGAAACCTCGAAGCATATCCAAACCGCGATTCGACAAGTTATATTGAAATCTACAGAATCCCTGAAACCAGGACTATGTACAGGGGAACTTTCCGGTTCCCGGGGTGGTGCGAAACCCTTGATGCCATGAAGAGCCTTAACATGCTCGATGATACTTTCATTAATTATGAAGGAATGACATTTTCCGCATTCCTGGCAGAACGCGGAAAAGTTGAGTTGAACGACATCAGGAAAAACATTGCTGCAAAGCTGGGGGTTAAAGAGAATTCTGCTGTAATTAAATCGTTTGACTTCCTTGGATTCTTCAGCAATGCACCACTGCATTATACTGAAACAAGTCCGTTCGAGATTACTTCCGACAGGATGATATCGAGGATGATGCTGGCAGACAATGAGAGAGATATGGTGGTTTTGCAGCATATCTTCATGGCGTTATATCCCGACGGGACAAGGGA
>CAIMVD010000339.1 GCA_903844815.1 uncultured Bacteroidota bacterium
AATCTTCCGGAACGTTCATATCTGTAATGGTTTAGATTAAAAATGGTTTTAAATATTGAATTTTGTTTAATAATTCAAAAGTAGAAATTATTTCGTTCATTAAAGGTGACTTTTTACATTTTAAGAGTGCAAAATGATGCTGATGATATTCTTACAGATATTAAGGCTTAAGATGTTGTTGCACAAACCACTTTCCTGTCTGATGAACCTTTTCTTACAAGTTCGGTTTTAATTATAACCGTCCTTGAAGGAGTATTCGCTCCGTTTTCGAGGCGTTCGATTAGAAGTCTGACTGCCTCCCTGCCCACCAGGTAACCATGCTGATCGACCGAGGTAAGTGTCGGGGTTGTAATATCCGATATCAATCCGCTGGTAAATCCCGCAACGGCAACATCCTCAGGGATCATGAACCCGTTTTCTTTCAAAATCTGCATCGCGGCTACCGCAGTAAGGTCATTGACGGCAAAAATGCCATCGGGCATTTCCCCTCTCTTAAGAAGAGCGGGGATAACAACCGCCGCACTCTCACGGTTATCACATTCAATAATATTGCAGTCATTCACAGGAATGTTATGTTTCTTAAGAGCTTTCAGATAACCGCTTTTCCGGTTCTGGCCAATAAGGAGGTTGCTTACTCCTGAAAGATGCACAATGTTTCTGCAACCTATGTTAATAAGATGATTAACTGCTTCATAAGCGCCCCACTCGTCATCTACTATTACCCTGTCGGTATCGATCTCCTCGCAAATACGATCGAAAAACACCATGGGGATACCCTTTTCGAGAATCTTCAAAAAATGAGCCAGCTTTTCAGTATTTTTTGATACGGAAACGAGTATCCCGTCAACGCGACTTGAGAGCAGAGTATCTACTGCCTTTACTTCCTTTGAATACAACTCGCTCGACTGACAGAACATCACATGATAACCAAGGTCGTTTGCAAGATCCTCGATTCCGCTGATAACAGTTGAAAAGAAGTAATGGACTATCTCCGGAACAATAACACCTATTATCCTGCTGCTCCCGTTTTTAAGGCTAAGGGCAATGGGATCGGGACTATAGTTCCATTTTTCAACCAGTTCCCTGACAATAATTTTTGTATTGCTGCTGATATCTCGATGTCCCTTCAGAGCTTTTGATACAGTCGAAGGTGAAATGCCAAGTTCTCTGGCAATATCCTTGATGGTGACCTGTCCTTTGTTCACGACAATTTTTGTTGTTATTATTCCCCTGCTTAAAGATACTTCATTTAATCAGATTTCCACAGAAACTTATAAAAGACTGCTCTTTTCTGACGATTTTATATCCCTTAAAATATAAAAAACCGGAAAAATAAAAATCTAATCTTTTGTTTTATATCCGTGAATCAATAATTTCAAACGATTGCGGTGATGTTTTATAAATGTCTGTTATTTAGCTAATTAATAATTGCTTTTCTCAGATGTTCTTTTATACCTTTAAACACTTCCAAAAAAAACAAATCAAACACATTTAAATTCTCTTTAAAATCTTAAACCCAACATCCAATGAAAAAAAGAATACTTACAATCTTGTCTGTTCTTTTGCTTGGGATTTATTATTCCGGGGCAATAAATGCTCAGGGAATCAAAATTTCGGGTAAAGTTACAGATACTGCTAACGGTTCGGTCCTGCCAGGCGTCACTATCCAGGAAAAGGGGACAACAAATGGTATACTAAGCGATGGTAACGGCAATTTCAGCCTGACTGTTAACCCATCTTCCACTCTAGTTCTGTCCTATATCGGCTACACAACCCAGGAGATAGCCGTTAACGGACGCAGTTCAATAAACATTGCAATGACGATTGGTGAACTCAGCCTTCAGGAGGTGGTGGTTATCGGCTATGGCACTGTAAAAAAATCGGATGCAACCGGCTCGTTGATTGCAGTCAGCACAAAAGACTTCAACAAGGGTGCCATAACTTCTCCACAGGATCTTCTGATGGGAAAAAGTGCCGGTGTTGTTATTACGAATTCAGGAGGTGCTCCGGGAAGCGGTGCAACAATACGCGTTCGCGGCGGTTCATCGCTGAATGCTTCGAACGATCCTCTTATTATTATCGACGGAGTTCCGATTGATAATAATAATGTCTCAGGCAGCTCAAATTTCCTCAGCTTCATTAACCCAAACGACATCGAGACCTTCACCGTACTGAAAGATGCCTCTGCTACAGCCATATACGGGTCCAGGGCTTCAAACGGAGTGATAATCATAACAACCAAAAAAGGAAGGGCAGGAAGCAAGCTCTCTGTGACTTATGATGGTAGCACTTCTGTATCAAGCGCTATCAGGTACATGGATGTTTACTCAGGAGATCAGCTCAGGTCAATTGCCTTTCAGCACCAGAACCTCTATGGAGCCGACAGCTACGCTAAGCTGGGATCAGAAAACACCAACTGGCAGAAGGAGATCTACCGTACTGCCATTTCACAGGATCACAACCTGAGCATATCGGGAGCATATAAAAACCTCCCTTACAGGGCTTCTGTAGGTTATACCGATCAGAACGGAATCCTGAAAAATACCGACATGCAGAGAGTGACTGGGTCAATCAGCCTCGATCCAACATTCCTTAACAATGACTTAAAGATCAGTATCAATGCCAAGGGTATGACTACCAACAATAACTTCGGCGACGCAGGGGCAATAGGATCGGCTGTCAACATGGATCCTACTCAGCCGGTGAAAGATGGCAATGTAAATACAGCAGGATATTACCAATGGAGCACATACGGAGCCAACCTGGGAACAGCCAACCCGGTGGAGCAGCTCTTAAGGGCCGACAACAAATCAGATGTTAAAAGGGTCATCGGAAATATCCAGGCTAACTACAGGATTCCCTTTGTCGAGAATCTTTATGCAAACCTGAACCTGGCAACAGACTATACAGAGAGTGTCGGCCATAACAACAGGCCTCTCTCATCGCCGTCAGTTCTCACTGCGCCGCTTTCAGGCCGTCTCAACGATTACAACGGTAAAAACTACAATAATCTTCTCGATTTTTACTTAAACTATTCAAAGAGCCTTCCTTCAGTAAACAGCAAGATTGATGCTACTGCAGGTTATTCGTGGCAGCATTTCAGACGCGAGGGTGAAAACTACACCCGAGGAATTGAGGATGCAACCCATCCCTATCAGAAATCCGACAGTTCATCATTCATTACTGAGAACTATCTTGTCTCTTTCTTCGGAAGAGTCAATTACACATATGCTGAAAAATACTTACTGACTCTTACTGTCAGAGAAGATGGCTCTTCACGATTTGCAGAGGGCAACCAATGGGGCCTTTTCCCCTCAGCCGCTTTCGCATGGAAGATCAAACAGGAATCTTTCCTTCATGACATTAAACCGGTTTCAGATCTGAAACTCCGACTGGGATGGGGTATAACCGGACAGCAGGACATTGGAAACGATTATCCTGCTCAGCCCAGATATATTACCTCTTCGGAAGGCTCATATTATCCTGTCGGAGGAAGTTTCCTTCCTACCTTACGTCCAAGCGCATATGACCCCGACATCAAATGGGAAGAGACTACGACCCTCAACCTCGGTCTTGATTTCGGATTCCTTAAGGACCGCATCACAGGCGCATTTGATCTGTATAAGAGAGTAACTAACGATCTTCTCAACACTGTTACCATCCCCAGCGGAAGCAACTTCTCAAATACGCTTCTCACAAACGTTGGAAGCCTTGAGAACAGAGGTATCGAATTATCGCTGAACCTTGTCCCGATTTCAAAGAAGGATATGTCTCTCACCCTTGGTTTCAACCTTACTTACAATAAAAATAAGATCACCAAACTGCTTATGTCGGATGACCCAAATTATATCGGCATTCTTTACGGTGATGCATTTACTGGACAGAAACAGGTTACCAGGGTAGGATATCCTGCATACTCTTACTTCATGAACAAACAGGTATATGATTCAAACGGTAACCCGATTGAAGGACTCTATGTAGATCTTTCAGGCAAGGGAGGCAGTATAAACGGCAATAACTCGGATCAGTATATCTTTCATAACCCTGCGCCTGACTACCTTATTGGATTCTCTGCAAGATTTGATTATAAAAACTTCGACCTCTCAGTATCAACGCGCTCTAATATAGGTAATTATGTTTACAACCAGGTGTCTTCCGGATCATCTTACGACCAGATGTACCAGATCGGTTACTGGAAGAATTTTCCAACTTACCTCACCGAAAACCGCTTTGTAAAACGACAGTTCACAAGCGACTATTTTGTTGAGAATGCTTCATTCTTCAAACTCGATAACTTAAGCGCAGGCTACAGGTTCGAAAACATCGCAGGTAAACTTGGAGCAAGGGTTAGCCTTACGGCTCAGAACCTGATTACGGTTACCAAATACAGCGGCATTGACCCGGAAGTTAACGGAGGCATCGACAATAACTTTTATCCCAGACCCCGGACCTTTATGCTTGGAATAAGCTTAACCTATTAATATTCAAACAATCTACAGATATGAATAAAAAGATTTTTACATTAGGAATCGGTCTTTTAGTTTTGTTCGGAGCATCATGCGTTAAAGATCTCGACATCAAGCCAATGGATCCGAATACAATACTGGCAGGAAACCTGTCAGATGACCCTATCTACCTTCAGGAGGTTCTTGGCAAACTATATGCCAGTTTTATTATTTCAGGTCAGGGAAGCAACGGCGGAGATGATATTTCTGCCTCCGACGGAAACTTTTTTACCACCACAAGAGCGCTCTGGAATTGCCAGGAAATTACCACAGATGAAGCTATCTGTGCATGGGGTGATGTTGGCATCTCCGACCTGAATACCCAAACCTGGAGCGCAAACAATCCCTTCCTTACAGCGCTCTATCAGCGTCTGAGCCTCAGCATAACATATGCAAACGACTATATCGCTTTCACAAACGGCAATACAAATCCCGATGTAGTAAGGTATAATTCTGAAGCCCGTTTTCTCAGGGCCCTTGCGTACTCATGGCATATGGATCTCTTCGGAAATCCTCCTTTTACTACCGATGCCGACGGGGTAGGAAAATTCTACCCGAAACAGATTGAAAGAGCAAAACTTTTCAACTACATAACTTCTGAACTGAGAAGTATAGAAAATAAACTGGGAGAACCTAAGTTCTCATATCCTCAGGCTGACCAGGCTGCCGCATGGATGCTGCTTGCAAGGGTTTACCTCAACGCAGAAGTTTATACCGGTACAGCAAAATGGGACAGTGCCAAGATATATTGCGACAAGGTGATCAACTCAGGGAAATACTCACTCGCTGCAAACTACAGACAAAACTTCAGCGCCGACAATGATGGCATTCATAATCCGGAGATGATATTTGCCTGGGAACAGGACGGTATCAACACGCAGGGATATGTGGGCACCACCTTTCTTATTGAATCGAGCAGCGATGCAATATACATCAGGGCGGAAGATTTCCATGGATTGACTTCGAACACTAACTGGAATGGCAACAGAGCCCGGAAACAATTCGTGGATGTTATGATCGATACTCTTGCCACTTATGGAAACAACCCTGTTCCCTGGTACACTGATCCTCTTTTCTCCATGTCGAAAGACAAACGTGTCTTCCTCAAAACCAAGAAAAATTTTGATATACCCAGCCCATCTTCAATCGGCGATTATGGTATTGGTGTCTACAAGTTCACCGCAAGGAACGCCAATGGTACTCAGGCAGTAAACTATAATCCGGCTTTTGCATGTACCGATTTTCCGGTTTTCCGTTACGCCGATGCCATCCTTATGAGAGCAGAAGCTCTGACCCGGCTCGGCGACAAAGCAAATGCCGTTAAGGATATTAACCTTATCAGGTCCCGTGCATTCGGAGATGCTAGCGGGAATATCACGACAGCCCAGCTTACTGATCAGTTCCTTCTGAATGAGCGCGGGCGTGAGTTTTATTATGAGGCTCAGAGACGTACGGACTTGGTCCGTTTTGGCAAGTTCACCGATGGCAATTATAACTGGGCTTGGAAAGGCGGTATTTACAAGGGTATCAACACCGACAAGCATCTTAACATCTTTCCTATTCCGGGTGCCGAGGTTTCAGCTAATCCAAATATCAAACAGAACCCTGGTTATTAATATCTTAAACACTTAAAAATGAAGAAAAATATATTTATATATCTGACTTTCTTAGGGTTAATCGGACTTCTTCCGAGTTGTGAGAAGGATGAAACCAGAGTTATTATGCTCGACAGCCCAGTTACTCCTACGATTGCGACAATGCCAGACCTGACCCTTCAGCGGTCAAAAGGCACTGACACCCTTGTATTCGCGGGCACTCCGGTTGATCCGGGTTTTCAGGCTTCAGCAACATACTCACTTGAAGCATGTGCTACAGGAAACGAATTCAAGGATTACCTGGTGATTCGTACCGGAATAAGTGATAAGGCCATGAAAATCACCGTAAGTGATCTCAACGGCCTTCTGCTTAAGAAATTCCCTGCCGACAAGGCCTCTTCCATTGATTTTCGCATCAGGGCACAACTGACAGTAGATGCAGGTACAGGTTCACGCGGGACAAGCAGCAATCCGCTTGCTTATGCTTCACCGGTACAAACCGTTAATGTGACAATCTACGGTTTGCCCCGCCTCGATCTTATTAACTCCGGGATTACCCAGAAAATTGAATCCCCGCTCGGCGATGGCAAATATTCAGGTTATGTGAAGCTTGATGCAACTAAACCCTTCACCCTTAAGGATCCTGACGCGAATATCACCTATGGTGCCAATGGCACAGCCTTACAAGTCAACGGAACAGCGATATCGGCAACAACAAGCGGATGGCATAAGCTCGCTGCCGATACTAAAGGCCTTACCTTCAAACTGGAGGCCTACATGATCGGACTCGTCGGATCTGCCACTCCCAACGGATGGGATTCACCCGACCAGAAAATGGATTACGACGCGGTAACGGGAACATGGAAAAAAACCCTCACTCTTGTTGCCGGAGAATTTAAATTCAGGCTGAACGACGCATGGGTATGGAACCTCGGCGGGACAACCGATAACCTTACTCAGGGTGGTAACAATATTGCTGTAACAGCAGGTAACTATACCATTTCGCTGACCATAATAAATGGTACCACAGGCACTTATAAGATTGTGAAGAACTAATTAAAAAAGATACATCAATGAAAAAAATATCCATATACAGAATACCTGCGCTTCTTGTCGCTGCGACAATCTTCTTTGCCGCCTGCACAAAAGAACAGTCTGATGTGAGACTATACCCACAGCTTTCAACTTCACAGGTTCTGAATGTTAAGTCTGACTCTGTGACAATAGTTGGTTTTGTAATTTCAGAAGGTGACGGGCTAATCCAGAAAGGCGTTTGTTATAAAACTTCTGCCGGGCCTACAATAGCCGATTCAAAAACCATTTACGGAGTAAACAGCACTTCAGCTACTTTTACCGTGAAGATCGGGGGTCTGGCCTTTGCTACGAAATACTATGCCAGAGCCTACGCCACCACAGGCAGCGGGACTATTTACGGAGAAGAGTATACTTTTACCACTCTTCCCATAGCCCCAACTCTTACTACGGCTGCTATTACTGCAATTACAGGTAAATCAGCATCCGGAGGCGGCAATGTAACAGTCGGTGGTGGAGCTACAGTTACAGCACGCGGTATTTGCTACGGAACTGCACACAATCCTGCAGTTTCAGGCTCAAAAACTTCCGACGGAACCGGTACCGGGGCATTTGTGAGCTCTGTTACAGGGCTGAAAGGGAACACGGTTTATTATTTAAGAGCTTATGCTACAAACAGTGTTGGCACAAGTTACGGGCCTGAGGTGACCTTTACCACCCTCGTTGACCTGCCTGCTGTAACAACCTCTGCTGTTACAGCAGTAACAAAAGTCTCTGCAATTTCAGGCGGTGAAGTCACTTATGACGGCGGAGCTGAAATTACCGCTCGCGGCCTTGCATGGGGAACGAGTGCGAATCCTACAACTGCCGGTTCGGTTATTACCGGAGGTACAGGCATGGGTTCATTTATCAGCAATCTTCCAGACCTGACGGTATTTACAACCTACCACGTCCGCGCCTTTGCCACGAACAGTGCAGGAACAGCTTATGGCAACGATATCACCTTCATAACACTTGCCGACATAACAAAATTCTGGTTAGTCGGAGGGTATAACGGTTGGGATAACAGCGATAACGCTTTGTATATAATTTCCACTGCAACAAGCGGTGGAAGCGCTCAGGGTTATGCATATCTGACATCGGGCGAACTCAAACTTACTACAGATCACAGCTGGGATAATGCACATACTTTTGGCGACAATGGTTCCGGAGCACTAACCAACCCGGGGAATAATATCCAGGTCACCTCAACAGGTTACTACCTTGTAAAAGCCAATCTCAGCGATATGACCTATTCCCTGAAATTAAGCACATGGGGCGTTATCGGAGATGCAACGCCGGGGAGCTGGTCATCACAGACTGACATGGTTTATAATCCTGCCAGTCTCACATTTTCACTTGGCTTACACATGACGAGCGGAGGTGGCTTCAAATTCAGGGGAACTTCCGACTGGTCGCTAAATTATGGCAGTACTGCCGCTGATGGTTCAAAACTGGATGACGGAGGAAGTAATATTGCTGTAAATATTGAAGATGATTATGCAATTACCCTTGATTTAAGCCATCCAAACGCTTATACTTATTCGGCTAACAGATGGGGCATAATCGGAAGTGCAACAGCCGACACCTGGACATCAGATCAGAACATGTCCTGGAACGCAGTTACAAAAGAATTCACGGCTACCCTCGATCTGACCGCAGGAGAAATAAAATTCAGGGCTAACGACGATTGGGCAATCAATCTGGGAGGCGACCTTAATAATCTTACCGGCGGCGGGGGAAATATTGCAGTAACAACTGCAGGTAATTACACGATTACTCTTGATCCATGGTCATTGAAAGCAACTGTAACTAAAAACTGAAATGATTACCTGATACAATAGGCGTTTCTGCTGATTCATCAGGCTTAAATAAGAACCTCTTCTGAAGAAAATCGGAAGAGGTTCTTTCATTTTCAGCAGAATTAAGCGAAAAAATACTATATCAATCGTTTGATGTAAGGATTTCACTGTATGCCTGAAATTTAGTGTTTTTATTCTCTTTTCTGTACCTTTATGCCTTTCCCTGTATTTTAATTTAATACGTATGAAAAAATTTCTTCTTATAACTTCTGCCCTTATTTTCATAACATGTCATCTTTCCGCTCAGATGATAACCACCGATCCGGCCCTCCCTGTCCCTGGAAAACTCATTAAGATTTTTTACGACAGCTCAAAAGATGCGGGCGACCTTCGCAACTATACAGCAGACCTCTATGCCCATACCGGTGTAACTCTCAGCGGAGGTGCCGACTGGCAGAAAGTTGTCGGAACCTGGGGCAATAATTCCACCCAGCCAAAACTAAAGTACCTTGGCAATTATATTTACGAACTGGATATAATTCCTGATCTCAAGTCCTTCTATTCCCTCTCTTCGTCCGATGTTGTATCCAGAATATGCCTTGTAATCCGCAATTCCACCGGTTCAATTCAGACGAAGCCTGATATTTTTGTCAATATTTTCACAGCGGGATTAAATGTACAATTTACACTTCCTCTGAAAAACGCCATAGTTGGCGAACTTTATAAACAGATCTCCGTGAAGGCTTCTGCATCACTTGCCGATTCTGTTTCTTTATATCTGAATAATAAATACGTTAAATCAGTTGTTGCGGCTGACCTGCTGACATATG
>CAIMVD010000340.1 GCA_903844815.1 uncultured Bacteroidota bacterium
CATATGTCAGCAGGTCAGCCGCAACAACTGATTTAACGTATTTATTATTCAGATATAAAGAAACAGAATCGGCAAGTGATGCAGAAGCCTTCACGGAGATCTGTTTATAAAGTTCGCCAACTATGGCGTTTTTCAGAGGAAATGTAAATTGTACATTTAATCCCGCTGTGAAAATATTGACAAAAATATCAGGCTTCGTCTGAATTGAACCGGTGGAATTGCGGATTACAAGACATATTCTGGATATAACATCGGACGAAGAGAGGGAATAGAAGGACTTGAGATCAGGAATTATATCCAGTTCGTAAATATAATTGCCAAGGTACTTTAGTTTTGGCTGGGTGGAATTATTGCCCCAGGTACCAACAACTTTCTGCCAGTCGGCTCCCCCGCTGAGAGTTACACCGGTATGGGCATAGAGGTCTGCTGTATAGTTGCGAAGGTCGCCCGCATCTTTTGAGCTATCGTAAAAAATCTTAATGAGTTTTCCAGGGACAGGGAGGGCCGGATCAGTTGTAATCATCTGTGCCGAAATGGCGGAGATGTTTATGAGAACAGCAAGTAAAAGGAACAGGAGTTTTTTCAATGTTTTCATTTTTAACATTTCAGGCTATAAAAATAGCAAATTCATAAGTCTTATTTAAGAAGGCAGCATCAATGACTGTAAAAAAAATCAGCAGGAACCCTCGTCTAATGGATTTGTGCACGAGAATGCAATTTTAGTATCCTTAATATGTAAAAAGTCACCTTTAATGAACGAAATAATTTCTACTTTTGAATTATTAAACAAAATTCAATATTTAAAACCATTTTTAATCTAAACCATTACAGATATGAACGTTCCGGAAGATTTACTGTATACCAGCGACCATGAATGGATTCGTCTTGAAGGAGACACAGGTTACGTAGGTATTACCGATTTTGCACAGGGTGAGCTTGGCGACATTGTTTTTATTGAGATAGAAACAGTGGGGGATGTCCTCGCCAGGGAAGAGGTGTTCGGCACCATTGAGGCAGTTAAGACAGTTTCAGACATGTTTATGCCCGTAAGCGGTGAGGTCCTTGAGGTGAATTCGCTAATCGATGACGCACCTGAGGCTGTAAATAAGGATCCTTATGGCGACGGATGGATGATTAAGATCAGGCTGACCAATCCTGAAGAGGTAAAAGACCTTCTGTCTGCAGAAAGCTATAAGGCTATACTGTAATTTTCGGTTCCGTTCTTTGCTGGCTAAAATCCAACATCATGTAAGTAGTCTTTCGGAATAGAGTAATAAAGCAAAAGATCGCAAAGGAAATTCAATGAATTTCATCTTTGCGATCTTTTTATTTTCATGACAGCCCTTTCGGGTGCAATACTTACAGGGTCTTTTTAACTTCTACTTCCTGGAATCCTTCAATCATATCTCCGATTTCGATGTCGTTGAAGTTCTTGATGTTCAGGCCGCATTCATAACCGCCGACAACTTCTTTAACGTCATCCTTGAATCTCTTGAGCGAATCAAGATCCCCGGTGTAGATTACGATACCATTACGGATAACCCTGACCCTTGTATTTCTTGTAATCTTGCCTTCCCTTACATAACAACCGGCAACTGAACCGACTTTTGTTACTTTGAATACATCACGTATTTCAAGGGTAGCAACTATCTCTTCCTTCATTTCAGGCATAAGCATGCCTTCCATTGCAGAACGGATCTCCTCGATGGCGTTATAGATTATGGAATAAAGCCTTACATCGATCTCCTCCTTTTCAGCAAGCTTGCGTGCACTTACTGACGGGCGTACCTGGAAGCCTACGATGATGGCATTTGATGCCGCGGCTAGAAGGATATCCGATTCCGAGATCTGGCCAACAGCCTTGTGTATGATATTGAGCTGTATCTCCTGAGTAGAGAGTTTGATGAGCGAGTCACTGAGAGCTTCCACAGATCCGTCGACGTCACCTTTTAC
>CAIMVD010000341.1 GCA_903844815.1 uncultured Bacteroidota bacterium
TCGAAATTCAATCAGTATCATTATCAAATACTGATCCTGGCGATTCATTGCTTGCTCCACAAAAACTAATTGATAAATTCGGACAATGGATACCTGAGCAATGGGAAGGAAAAGTGAAAACAATAGAGGAGCTTCAGACCTCATGGGCTGAAGAAGATAAAAATCTTGTACCGGGCGATTTTAACTATGGAAAATTCGGAGGATATCTGAATACACAGGCCAAAGCTACCGGTTTCTTCAGAGTAGAAAAAATAAATGACCGTTGGTGGTTTGTAGACCCTGAAGGACATTTCTTTCTTTCCACCAGCGTAAATGGAATAGGTCCCGGATCAATATGAGGATCAATGAGGGGACGCGATTCTATTTTCGAGGCAATTCCCCCGCAACAGGTTAACCAGTTTGGCAACCGGCCAAATAACCCAGGCCAGCCAGGAGGAATTACTCAGCAAGGTGGCAATCAGCCTCAGAATCAGGCTACTAATCCACAGGGCGGACCTCAGGGTCAGAATCGTGCAATGGGCAACCGGAGAACTGCAGATTTCCTTGGGTGGAATCTACAACGTCGTTATGGCGATTCTGCCAGGGTGAGAGCAACTGAAATGACTACGCGCAGACTAAATGCATGGGGCTTAACTACAGGAGGTAATACTCAGGCAGCACCCCGGCCATTTATCTCCAACTTCAGAGCGGGAGGTGGTGCAATGATAATGGGTATTCCGGATGTTTACGCGAAGGATTTTGCAGCATCTATTGACCAGAGTGCAAAACAGCAACTTATTCCCCAGAAAGATAATCAATGGCTGATCGGCTACTGGATTGCAAACGAACCGCCATGGCCAAATCGTGAATCGCTTGCAGTTACTCAAATTCTTGAAGGACCGGATACTGAAACACGTCGTGCATGCGAAGCCTTCATGAAAGCAGGTGATACTCCTGAGAGACGACTGGAATTCTGCAAACAGACATTCCAGAAATACCTCGATATTATGGTCGGTACGATAAAAAAATATGACCCACACCATCTTATCCTTGGTATCCGGTTTGGTGGAAATCCTCCTGACTATATAATTAAAATGGCAAGTATATTTGATGTTTATAGCCTGAATACATATTCTTACACACCTGATCCCAAATATCTCGATAAGATATACGCACTGGCAGGAAGACCAATGCTCATTGGGGAGTTCCATTTCGGGACACCCGCCAGAGGAATGTCATCGGGCTTGTGTCAGGTTAAAGATCAATACAACCGGGGGGTAGCATATAGTTATTATGTGGAGAATGGTTTCTCCCATCCAGCACTGATCGGAGCCCATTGGTTTCAGTGGACGGATGAACCAAGTATAGGAAGAAATGATGGAGAAAATTACAACATCGGCTTAATTGATGTAACAGATCGTCCTTATAAAGACCTTATTCAGGCAATAACACAAACAAATAAAAACCTGATGAAAATACATGCAGGAGAGGCTCCTCCTACAAGTAAGATGGCTGAAGGAAGAACGAAAGTGGATTTTAATTATTGAGCGATTTTTAAGATAAGCTACCCCTATCCCGACCTTCCCCCACGGGGGAAGGGGCAGAAAACCAGGACATTATGATAAAACTAATATGATGGTTGTGTCTTATTATTTGCAAAAAAGGTTAAAAACTATATTAAATAAGAGTGATATAAAGTTGTAAGGGTAACTATCAAGTTATTAATAAGATGCATTACTCCTTCCCCCCTGGGGGAAGGTTGGGATAGGGGTTCTTACAGGCAAAAAAAAATTATATGAAGAATCTTAAGAATATTTCAAAATTGGCAATTGCCA
>CAIMVD010000342.1 GCA_903844815.1 uncultured Bacteroidota bacterium
CCAATATGATCATCAAACTTTAAAAATATCCGACACATGTGATAATGAGCTCTTTAAGATAAGTTATAATGAAGCACAAAATCATATCAACAGACTAAGAAAGATTTACAGCAACGGACCTTTGTTTGGAAAAGAAAAGGATGGCTCTTTTCAAAGTTCCATATCTACTATCTATCAGACATTTGATGGTAAAGATTTATATCCAAGCATAGAAGAAAAAGCAGCCAATTTACTCTATCTGATTACTAAAAACCATTCATTTGTTGATGGAAATAAACGCATTGCTGCTTATTTGTTTTTACTTTTCCTTGAGAGAAATAACTTACTTTACACAGAGACAGGAGAAAAACGCATATCTGATAATGCTCTTGTAGCCCTGACATTAATGATCGCCGTTAGCAGTCCAGATGAAAAAGATACCATGATAAAAGTGATTATTAACCTGATAAATAAAAACAACGCAACATAATAACAGCTAAGCATAATGCGGGTCTCTGAGCAACCGAAAGTTTTTCAACCGCATTCAATTTCCAGGCAGTTCGACTATTTCATCTACCGCAAACCCGCACTATGCCTAGCTGCCACCGTTGGTGGTAATTTTAATTGTGACCTGCCATTAAATTAATAAAAAGAAGAATGTCAGATGAATACAAAATAAGTAGAACTGCAAAGATTGCACTGATCTTAGGACTTAGTCCTTTTATTCTAATGTTTGCTGTCTCCTTAACAATTGGATTTATTAATATCAATTTTGGTAACAGAGAATGCTTGATAGAAAAGAATTTCTTGGAAATGGACTTCAAAGGAACTGTGATTCAGAAAGGTCTAGACCAATCTCAACATAATTACAGATATATTGACATCATAGACTCGAATCAAGTTAGACAAAAAATTTATCTTGTCGAGAATCCTCATATCCTATGGGACAGAATCGAAGTCAACGATATCATTATTAAGAATAAAGATTCCTTAAAATTTAGAATATTTCGCGATGGAGGAGTGTTTGTAATAGAACCCAAATTCGATTGTGGAGAAAAGGACTTCTGGATTACGTCTAAACGATTTCACATCTGATTTTTTAGAATTGATTTAGATGCTAATCAAACCTTAGAAAATTAAATAAAAACTACCACCAATAAATAGGACTCTGAGCGGTGCGCAGCACCCAGTCCCGAGTACTCGGGATTGAACTATGCTTCGGCAAGCTCAGCAACAGCTTTGGCAAGCTCAGCAACAGCTTCGGCAAGCTCAGCAACAGCTTCGGCAAGCTCAGCATAACACATCCACCGTGCCAGAGCCTATGTACTTAATGAAGGATTTGTATGATTTTGGTGAAAGCACTGAACCGTGTTCTTTGATATTTAGCAGGATTCCGGGACTTTTTAAACCGCTTTTTTATGGTTCTCGTCGGATGAACTCCTTAGTATAAAGCCATTTTGACTTCGCCAGGACATACCTTTCCCGTTTCCACACCAGGTGAAAAAATTGATCTGAACTTATTCCTGCATCGAAAGTTGGGCCATAGGAAGCCACCCTGGCGATCGTATTCTGGGCAGTTCGCGTATGATAAACATGTAGCCTTTCTTACAAACATGACACCTGCAATGATCAACACCGGTTAATCTCAGGAACCTTTGTCTTTCTTCAGTGAAGGCAGCGCAATGGCGTTCTTGTTCATCCCCAGCAGACGGTAGTAGTAGCGAAGACCGTAGACCATGTGTTTAAAGCTGCTTCCTTTTGCTCTGTCCGCGTAGAGTAACCTGTTGCTCAAGCTTACGGACAACATTTTCAAATTCAGGAACAAGCATAATGGCCTGCTCTACCATAGTAAAACCTGTCCAGAGTACTCGGGATTCTCATTTACAGTAATTTTAGTGATGAATAATTCTGCATTATAGAAAGAATCAGGTACTTTTAAAAGCTATCCCGCGGAGGCGGGATTTAGTTCAACAAAGGCTAAATATAATGCGGGGATCAGAGCTATTCGAAAATTCGTGCAACGCTTCAGGTTTTCTGGTACCCTGACTATTCCATCTCCCGCAAACCCGCACTATACTTAGCCTCATCCGTTAGCTGCCATGTGAGCCGAATTTCAGCTTTTAATCCTAATTGGAGAATACTTAAATTTGTAACCATTTAAACAAACTCCAAATCTATGACAGATAATCTTCTCCTTATAAAGTGTAAAGAATACCTTAAGACTCTTTGTGTAGATATTTCTGAACGATGTGTGGGCAGTAATGGTAATAGACAAGCCACCTACTTCTTTGAAAAAGAGCTTTCATTACGTGACTGGGAAACCGAAATGGTTGAATTCGAAGCAATTGATTGGGTAGAAAATGGAGCTACTCTCAAATCTGATGAAGAAAATTTTAATGTTCTAGTAAGTCCCTATTCACTTGGTTTCAGAGGTGAGGGAGAATTAATATCTGCATCAACTATCGAAGAATTATCAAAGATTAAAGCAAAGAATAAGATAATCTTTCTTTTCGGAGAAATTACCAGAGAGCAATTGATGCCTAAAAACTTTGTATTCTATAATCCAGAGGAGCATCAAAAGATTATCTCGATTCTTGAGAATAGCGGAGCAAAGGCCATAGTAAGTGCGACCGGTAGAAACGCGGCATTAGCAGGAGGAGTATACCCTTTCCCATTAATAGAAGATGGGGATTTTGATATTCCCTCTGTCTACATGACTGAAGAAGAAGGCTTAAAACTCATTCCCAAAATTGGGAAGATCGTTTTTTTGGATTCATTATCAAAAAGAATACCTGGAATAGGCTACAATGTCATTGGTAAAAAGGGTAATAACAACTCTCCAAAGATTGTGGTTACAGCCCATATTGATGCAAAGAAAGGTACTCCTGGTGCAATTGATAACGCAACAGGAGTTATTGTCCTATTAGTATTATCAGATCTACTCAAAGATTATAATGGTAATAAACTCATTGAAATTGTAGCTTTTAACGGTGAGGATTATTACGCAGTCCCTGGACAGATGAATTACATTTCTACAAATAAAAATAATTTCAACAAAATATTACTGA
Organism: uncultured Bacteroidota bacterium; assembly: GCA_903844815.1. Taxonomy (GTDB): domain Bacteria; phylum Bacteroidota; class Bacteroidia; order Bacteroidales; family VadinHA17; genus LD21. The sequence goes on from CAIMVD010000342.1 coordinate 3,048, forward strand.
ACATTAATATAGATGGCGCTGGATACAAGGAAGGACTATCTGCATTTTCCCTTTTTAATTTGCCAGATGAAATACTTCAGCCTACTAAAAAAGTAATCAATCAGTATAGTGGAATAACGGAAGGAATCCAATGGCCTCAGGGCGATCATAGTATTTTTTTGCAATTTGGTGTCCCAGCTATTGCAGTTTCTTCAAAATGGTTCATAGATAATATCAGTGATCAAGATATAACTCACACTCCAAAAGACAATATTGGGATTGTCGATTGTAACAAAATTGTTGAAATTTCTCAAGCATTAAATACACTTATTAGATCCATTTAGATCATGACTAAAAGACTGTTTAACTCATTGATTTTAAAATAAACACAGCAGCTAACACGGACAATATGGGTAAGTTGTTTGTCATGGTTTTTGCGGCACCCTGCTCCCCTGACAAATCCTGCCAAAACCTGCATCCGGACACGCGCACCAATCCGCAATATAAATCCTGCCCCGTGACAGTTTTCTGGCTAAAGTATCAGGATCGTGACCGGATGCTTCGTCGGGTAACACAACCTCCCCATATTGCCGGGCCGTTATGTTGCATTATACGAATGCCTCATTGTCCTAAAGTCGGGACTCTGATATTTGACAATTCCTTATCTTTACAAGAAATGATTCATGGACAAATCTGGTATCAGGATATTTCAAGCGGAAGACGGAAAGACCGAGATTCAGGTTGTTGTCCTGGCAGAGACAGTATGGTTATCTCAGAAGCAGATGGCGGATCTATTCGAAAAGGATTCTGATACCATTGGACTACACCTTCGTAAGATTTATAAATCCGGAGAACTGAATGAAAAAACAACTACCGAGAAATACTCGGTAGTTCAAAAAGAGGGTAAGAGAAATGTAACCAGAACTTTAAGCCTGTATAATCTTGATGCAATAATCTCTGTTGGATACCGGGTTAATTCAAAACGAGGTATTCAATTCAGAATTTGGGCAAATCAGGTTTTAAAGGAATTTCTTTTAAAGGGGTATGCTCTCAACGAAAGGCTGTTAAGTTCTCAGAATGAACAACTGAAAAACTTAAAGGAATCCTTACTTATACTGACCAAAATTGTAAATCAAAAAAAGCTATCTCCGGATGAAAGTGAAGGACTTCTAAAAATCATTACCGATTATGCCTTCGCACTTGACCTTCTTGACCAATATGATCATCAAACTTTAAAAATATCCGACACATGTGATAATGAGCTCTTTAAGATAAGTTATAATGAAGCACAAAATCATATCAACAGACTAAGAAAGATTTACAGCAACGGACCTTTGTTTGGAAAAGAAAAGGA
>CAIMVD010000343.1 GCA_903844815.1 uncultured Bacteroidota bacterium
TCAATCGATTTTGCAAGTTTTACGCCTCCGCCTTTTCCTCTTCCTCCTGCATGAATCTGGGCTTTTACTACAAAAAAGTCTGATCCGAATTGTTCATGCAGCTGCTCTGCAGCCATTACGGCCTGATCGGGTGTCTCGGCGACAAATCCCTCCTGTATGTCGACATCGTATGCTTTCAGCAACGACTTTCCCTGAAATTCATGCACATTCATTTTGCTACTGTTATTTTATTAACAAACTCTTTCCCATCTAATTCACGTGTCACAAAATAATAATATTTACCAGATTATTTATTTATTTTCGCAAAAAAAAGAATGCGTAAACTCCTGAACAGCGAACTTGAGCGTAAGAGTGTCATCCAGTACCGGAAATCTGACAAATCGCCTTTTGTAATTGTGCTCGATAATGTGAGGAGCCAGAGCAATGTCGGTTCCATATTCCGGACAGCAGATGCATTTCTGACTGAGGCAGTTTACCTGTGCGGCATCACTTCGCAGCCTCCTCACAGAGAGATACAGAAGACGGCCCTTGGAGCCACAGAATCGGTTCCCTGGCAATATTATCCTTCCACTACTGAAGCTCTTTCTTATCTGAGACTAGAAGGATTTAAACTTATTGCCATTGAGCAGGCAGCGGGTTCGATCGAGTTGCAGGACGTTCATGTTGAAAAGGGAGAAAAATATGCCCTGATATTCGGACATGAGGTGAATGGCGTTTCACAGGAGGTTGTTGATCTTTGCGATCTCTGTATCGAAATACCCCAGTTCGGGACAAAACATTCATTCAATGTTGCAATAAGTGCCGGGATAGTATTGTGGGAGATGAACATGAAGCTGAAAAAATAAGAAAAGCTGCCCTTTTGAGGCAGCCTTTCTTTTAATTAATTATTTCTTACTGAACAGTCGATTTGAATGTATCGTCGCTGAAGTATTTAGCGAATTCGATGTCAGTTTTTGCATATTCTTTCCATGAAGCTTTCAGTCCTACTGCTTCTTTAAGTCCGTTAAGCATGTATGTTCTGTCGTCGAGACGTGCGCCAACAACTGCTTTGAGGTAGGAAGGCTTTCCGCATTTGCAGAGTTCTTTCATACCGTCGAGAGTTGATTTTGCCTTGTTAACGTCGCCTTTAAGAACGAGTGCAAGTGCAAGGTTGAAGCAAGGCTCTGTTCCGAAATAGTTGACAGCTTTGTCATATTCGCCTTTTGTTATAGCGATTACTCCAAGACCCCATTTTGATTCGGGTGTAGCTGCGGTCATCGATGTGAAATAGCCTTCAGCTTTAGCCATGTCGCCTTTTACAAGAGCGCAGAAGCCAAGGTTGTTTTTAACCACGTCGTTATTCTGAAGAGCTTTTGCAGTTTCAAAAGCGGTGGTTGCCTCATCAGCTTTTCCAAGTAAAAGGAAGGTATATCCTACATTATTCTGAGCACGGATGCACTTAGGATTAGCAGCAGCAGTGGCCTGATAGAATTTAAGCTGTTCGTTGGCATCCTTTGTAAGGGTAGCTGAATAGAGCATTTCTTCGAGATTTAAAACGGAAGGATCTGTTCTCATCTGTGCAAGAATCTGCTCATCGGAACGACCAATCTTGTCAGTATTGATGATCATTTTTGACCTTCTGAGTTTTGGAAGAATGTCGGTTTTCAGAGCTTCGAAAGCTGCAGACATATTCTTGATCTCTTTCTCGCGAACGTCAGCGTCAGCATACATTCCAAGAACCCTAAGGATGAGTTCTTTATCCTGGATTGATGATTTTTCAACCTCTGCTTTGAAGCCATCCCAGTCTTCAGGTGTGGTTTTTGATTCAAAGAAGCCTTCGCTTTTTGCTACTTCAATTTTGTCAAACTCTTTCTTGATGAATTTATCAGCAGCAGTACCTCTTTTGCCTGACAGTTTCTCGTTGATAGTAAGAGTTCCGTCGGGAGAAGCATAAGAACTGACAAGTGTCTTCTTAAGCAAACGGCTTGGATCTGCACTTGCAGTCTTGATGTATTCCTTCAGCAGGGCAATGTCTTCTGCCTTAAGTTCGGCATTGCGCAAATCAGCGCTATTAATAAGGTAGTTGATATCAGCCATCTGAGTTTCAGGGGTAATCCTTACATACTTGTCCTTCATCATGATGGGCTTACCCTCTTTTTCATAAAGGGTGGAAGTTGCGATTACACCGTCAGCAAGCTTAACCGGTTCAAAATCGATAGTTTTCTTTCCTCTAACGGCTGTTACCTTCAGCATCAGCTGCGACATCTTTATTGCCTCAGAATAAGGAATCGTGCTGGTATAGGTAAAATCGCCACCGGAATAGCTGATGACTTTATTATTAGCCTGAACACTTTCACCCTGGATTACCTGGACTTTTTCGAAGGGAACTTCACCACCTGCATATGTAAGAACAGGAGTTGCAGTCACTGTGGTCTTCTTATCAAAATAACTTGCCGGGAAAGTTCCCTTAATTGTTACATTCACCATTCCTGCGTGTGCTTCAAGAACTTTTGGGGTAACTTCATACTTGATAAGGCCTGCGTTTTTCTTCATCTTGTTTAAGCCACCGCAGCTTGTCATCACTGCCGCAACAAGAATTAGGATAAAATAGTTTTTGATTTTTTTCATAATAAGATAGTTATTTGTTAGTTGTCTCTGGTTAAGCAGTTCAGATTTGATGAATTATCCGACACAAAGGCAAATTTATAATAAATTAGTAATAATCACTGCAAATTGAACAAAATAATTACAAAATCACCTTATTCAGGCCGGTATCATAACTTTTAGAAAAGACTGTATCGACAATTTTATCATAGTGATTTTGATCAGCAACAAAATCCAGATCATTAATATCAATTATCAGATACTTATTGTCAGGGTTTTGTTTAAAGAATGAGAAGTAACTATCCTGAATTTTCTGGAGATAATCCCTGGTTATTGACTTTTCATAATTGCGTCCCCGTTTTTTTATGTTTTCAAGCAGTCTGTCAGGGGAGAGGTGAAGATAAACATAGATATCGGGCCTTGGAAGCGTGCCATAGATAATATAAAAGATCTGCCTGTACAGATTGTATTCATCACCGGTGAGGGTTGATGCTGCAAAAACCAGCGATTTCATGAAGTAATAATCGGCTATGGTGAAGGTCTTGAAGAGATCCTGCGGAACCAGTTCTTCTTTAAGCTGTTTATACCGATCGGCCAGGAATGATAGTTCAAGGGCAAAGGAGTATTTGTCAGGATCGTTATAAAACTTGGGAAGGAAGGGATTATCGGCAAAGTGTTCCAGAATAATCCTTGCATTGAACTGGTCTGCTATTTTGGTGGCAAGAGTAGTCTTGCCTGCCCCGATATTCCCCTCTATGACCACATAATTATACCTTGTCTCCATCCCTTGTATAAATAGCTTTATTCAATGGTTCAAATATAAAGATCAATGATGAAATATCAATAAAAAATCCCGCCGGAGCGGGATCATTATCAGTCTTTCCTGTTATTATCAGGATTTCTTTTTTCACCTTCCGGACGTGGAGGACGTGGAAGCAGTTCTTTCCTCGACAACTTAATTTTTCCTGTCTTCGGATCGATATCAATGATTTTAACTTCTATCTCTTGTCCCTCTTTCAGTACATCTTCTACCTTGTCAACTTTTCTCCATTCAAGTTCTGAGATATGCACCAGTCCATCCTTATTAGGAAGGATCTCGACAAAGGCTCCAAACTGAACTATGGTCTTTACCTTGCCCCTGTACACCTGTCCTATTTCGGGAACTGTGACAATCTTCCTCACCCAACTAAGAGCAGCATTAATTACCTCAGCATTTTCACCGAAGATATTTACATCACCATGACCATCGATCTCTTCAACAATTATTGTGGCACCTGTAACACGCTGTATCTCCTGGATAACTTTCCCTCCGGGTCCGATAAGAGCACCTATTAACTCTTTAGGGATGGTCAGCATCTCAATCCTGGGAGCATGAGGCTTAAGTTCGGCACGAGGTTCGGATATAACCTGATCCATAATATCGAGGATGTGCAACCTGCCTGCCCTGGCCTGGTGAAGAGCTTTTGTAAGAATCTCAACTGAAAGGCCGTCAACCTTTATATCCATTTGTGTTGCAGTAATCCCGTCGCGTGTTCCTGTGACCTTGAAGTCCATATCTCCAAGGTGATCTTCATCGCCCAGGATATCGGAAAGCACAGCATATTTTGTAGCATCCTTGTCAGTGATAAGTCCCATTGCAATACCCGAGACAGGTTTTTTGAGTTTAACACCTGCATCCATAAGCGCAAGAGTGCCTGCGCAAACCGTTGCCATCGATGAAGAACCATTTGACTCGAGAATGTCAGAGACAACCCTTATTGCATAGGGGTTCTCATCATCAGAGGGCATCATATTTTTAAGAGCACGGTGTGCAAGGTTGCCATGGCCTATTTCTCTCCTGCTGAGTCCGCGGGCTGATTTTGCTTCGCCTGTTGCAAAGGGAGGGAAGTTATAATGCAGGGTGAATTTTTCAGTTCCTTTGTTGAGAACATCGTCAATGATCTTCTCATCAAGCTTGGTTCCGAGAGTAACAGTTGTAAGCGACTGCGTTTCGCCCCTTGTGAAAAGGGAAGAACCATGAGTTGCAGGAAGAGTGTCTATTTCGCACATAATCTGCCTTATCTCATCGGGTCTTCTTCCGTCGAGACGCACATTGTCATCAAGAACAAGACGCCTTGAAGCCTCCTTCATCACATCGTGGTAATATCTCTTGGCGAGACCTGTGTTAACAGGATTCTCTTCATTGAACTGGCCGAGGAATTCAGATAATATTGTATCAAACGATTCACTCCTCTTGTGCTTGTCGGATGTGCATGATTTTGCGGCCTGATAGCTTTTATCATAAGTTTCAGCCCACATTTTTTTCCTCAGATCCTCGTCGTTTACTTCATGGCTGTATGTTCTTTTGACAGTTGAACCAACCTCTTCGGCAAACTCCATCTGAGCCTTACAATGAATCTTTATAGCATCGTGTGCAATCTTGAGTGCTTCGAGCATCTCTTCTTCAGAAACCTCTTTCATTTCGCCTTCTACCATCAGGATGTTATCATAGGTAGCACCAACCATAAGATCGATGTCGGCTTCCTTCAACTGTGTAGCAGTAGGATTGATGATGAATTTATTTTTAATCCTTGCAACCCTTACTTCCGACATTGGGCCATTGAAAGGAATATTTGAGACAGCAAGGGCAGCAGAAGCTGCAAGACCCGCGAGTGCATCGGGAATAATATCCATGTCAGCCGAAACGAGGTTGATAGTAACAAAGGTCTCAGCATGAAAATCATCAGGAAAAAGAGGCCTTAGGGCTCTGTCAACCAGCCTTGAGACGAGAATCTCATTATCGGAAGGACGTGCCTCTCTTTTTAAAAATCCTCCGGGAAAACGACCCGAAGATGCATACTTTTCTTTGTATTCAACCGAAAGAGGCATAAAGTCGGTATCCGCCTTTGCCTCCTGTGCCGACACAACTGTTGCCAGCAACATAGTCTTACCCATTTTTAACAATACAGAACCGTCAGCCTGTCTGGCCATTCTGCCCGTCTCAAGGATTATCGTTCTCCCATCGCCGAGATCAATGATCTTTTCTTTTACTTTAAACATTATATTATTGGTTAATTTAAATCGAAATTACAAGATACTTAAATAGTATGAAAAAAGGCAATTATTCATTGCCTTTAATTCTCTATTTACGTAATTTCAACGCTTTTATGATTTCACGATACCTTCCGATATCTTTTATTTTCAGATAGTCCAAAAGCCTTCTCCTTTTACCTACAAGCTTTATAAGGGCCTGCTGGGTGCTGAAATCTTTTTTGTTCTTCTTCAGATGTTCTGTAAGATGGTTAATTCTGTACGAAAACAAAGCTATCTGCCCTTCTGCCGTACCGGTATCGATTTCAGATGTTCCAAAGGTTTTGAAAAACTCCTGCTTCTTTTCAGTGGTTAAATACATGTCTCTAGTTAAAATATTGTTTATCCATAAATAAAATGAGTCGCCAATTTTGGAACGCAAAAATAAGCTTTTTTTATGTAAAGTATCAAACAATTGCTTTTTTTTTTAAAAGTTTGTCAAATATTTTTCTTAATCCGCCGATTTTCAGAGTGAAAAACGGCTCCCCTTCTAACCTTTTTAAGTCTCCCTGCTTTATTAGCAAACTCCCGGATTTATCTAATAAATAGAAACAAAACAGTACATCCACAATCTGTTGTTCTATATAAAGACGTTAAAAAGGGCTAAAAAGTTGCGTCGGAAATCACTAAAATTTAAATATTTGTCAAACTAAAAAACACTATCGTCAAAAACCCCCCAAGATCCTGTTTATCAATACATCCCGTCAAGCACACTAACCTGTCAGTTCTTTTCTCACCTCTCCTATTCTTTTTTTCATCCATTTTTTATGGTTCAAGTATCAGTTCACTCTGATCCTTCAGACTTCTTCCCGAACTAATGAGTAAATTCCCGATACGGCAGTCGAGGCATCTTCTTTTTCTGCAATAACCGTTTCGAAGCTGAATCAATGCCTGTGAGTAAAGAGCCGAGTCGGATTCAATTCCTGCAGCAGCCCAATCCTGAATAATGAGATTTGTCTCAGATGCAATCTCCTCAAGCAGACTTACAGCTCTTTCACGAATATCATTTCTGTCTCTTTTCATCCCGTAAACAAAAATCACAGGCACAACTGCGTTTATCAGGAGTATGTCAGCGGCCTGACTGCCCGTACACTTAGGCACATTAATACTTTTCTTCCCGAAAACATAATGATCGTTCCAATAATCGGAAGCCGTCACTTCGAACAACTGTCTCAGCCGCTCGGCAGCGTCAGTCTCAAGCGCTTTTGAGAAAAAACCGTCAGGTGAAGCCAGCATCGCCGCCAGTTGAGAGATTCTGACTGTCGGGAAGTTAGCGGGACGTAATCTTGAAAACTTCCAGAGCCAGCCATGAATATGCTTCAGAGTATACTTTGCAGAAAGAATTTTGTATTCCCTGACGAGACCGCGGTAGTACTCATCTGAAAGGGCTTCCTTAAATAGTCCCTCATCAAGCATTCCTGCTGTACCAAAAAGCAAGGCCTCAACCTGGAATCTGCTATTTGAATGTTTCCGGATTATTCTGAACGGAAGAGCAGAAGCCAGCATCTCAAACGGACCGGAATTGACCCTGAAGCCAAAATAACGGGTGAGCATCCTGAAGAAGGTCTCTTCCCAGTCGTTGCTGGTTTCGGCAAGGATCTTCAGCACAAGTGCGGATTTCTCCTGCAGCCTCTCTATTACAAGTGTATTCAGCCAGTGCTTTATAAGGAATCTGTCGACCCTGTGAATTTCGTCCTGACAAGCGATAACCATTGGGTTGTTCACAAGAAAGAGGTACTTTTCGAATAACTGATGGTTGAAAACCATTTCGACTGTAAGCAATTCTTCTCCCCTTGAATTAAAAACTCTCTTGTCGTTTTCGGCAACAACATGCAGGATTACATTATTGAACGCAGGATCGGTCTGATGGCCATGAAGGTCGAAATGCGAAGAACTGGAATGTATCTCAACATTCCCGGCCCATTCGGTTCCGTCAATTGAAATGCGGGCATTGAAAAAATCGGGGCCCGAATCGCGGTTATACTCCCCGGGATGCAATACAATAATTCTGTTTCCTTCGTCGTCGAACAGGCTGTCGGCATCATAGAGCCCGTATTTCCACAGGTAATGAAGAAACTCCTCTTTCATCTTAGCACAATTAAAGAGTTAAGCAGCAAGACAATAAAGATACTAAAAGAAAATAAATTCCGGGATAATCCCTAAAGGAATTTTAATTTAATTATTGTGAAAAGATCTCTGTGTAACTCTGTGCATCCTCAGTGTCTCTCTGTCTAACAAAAAAGAACTTACACAGAGGGCCACTGAGGGATAACAGAGGGCCACTGAGGGCTTATATGAGGTTTCGGTCAGCGAGATGTTTTTCCATCTCAAGCTGGATCTCTTTTGCCTTTTCCCCTGCCACAGTATCGAATTTCTCAGTACTGTCGGCAAATATTATCGCCCTTGAAGAGTTTACGATTAACCCGCACTTATTATTCATCCCATAGCGTGTAACATCATCGAGACTGCCGCCCTGGGCACCAACGCCCGGAACAAGCAGAAAGTGGTCAGGAACGATCTTTCTGATACCCCTGAACATTTCGGCCCGGGTGGCACCTACCACATACATTAAATTATTGACATTTCCCCATTTCTGCGAAAGCGAGAGCACTCGTTCAAAGAGCTTTAAACCATCTTCATCGTGATACTGAAAATCGTCTGCACCTTTGTTTGATGTAAGGGCAAGGAGTACAACCCACTTTTCTTTGTATGAGAGGAAGGGAGTTACCGAGTCCTCTCCCATGTATGGGGCGACCGTTATCGCATCGAAAGGCATGTTTTCGAAAAAAGCCTTTGCATACATTTTTGAAGTGTTGCCGATATCTCCGCGTTTGGCATCGGCAATCACCAGTATTTCAGGAAAATTTTCCTTCAGATACCGAACGGTCTTTTCGAGAGAAATCCACCCTTTTGCACCGGAGCACTCATAAAAAGCCACATTTGGCTTATAGGCTATGGCATAATTATGGGTTGCATCGATGATGCGCCTGTTGAATTCAAAAACAGGATCCGGATTATCCAGAAGAAAGGAAGGTATCTTTTCAATTTCAGTATCGAGTCCGACACAAAGGTAAGAGCGCTTCTTCAGAATGCTCTCAAACAGGGAAGATTGGTTCATATTAACCGTTTAGATATTGCTCTCTTTTAGTCGCTCTGCGTTCTCTGCCATCTGGAGTTTATCGAGGACCTCCTGAATATTTCCGTCAAGTATCGATGGAAGGTTATAAATTGTAAGGTTTATTCTATGGTCGGTCATCCTCCCCTGCGGATAGTTATATGTACGGATCTTTGCCGAACGGTCGCCCGTAGAGACCATCGTCTTACGCCTGTGCGACACCTCATCGAGGTATTTCTGATATTCGAGGTTGTAGAGCCTTGTCCTGAGCTCCTTGAGAGCCTTATCGAAATTTTTCAGCTGCGATTTTTCATCCTGACAGGTTACTACAATATTTGAAGGAATATGAGTAAGCCTGATAGCTGAATATGTAGTGTTCACCGACTGTCCGCCGGGGCCAGATGAGCAGTAGGTATCCTTTCGGACATCTTCCATCCGGAGGTCGATATCGAATTCATCCGCTTCCGGCAAGACTACAATAGTTGCAGCAGAAGTATGAATACGTCCCTGAGTCTCAGTTTGAGGAACCCTCTGTACGCGATGGACACCCGATTCGTACTTCATTATGCCATAGACACCGGAACCGGTAATGCTCAGCACAATTTCCTTATAGCCTCCTGCTGTTCCTTCCGAAGTATTGGTAACCTCTGATTTCCATCCTTTTGATTCAAAATATTTGCTGTACATCCTGAACAGATCTCCTGCAAATATGCTCGCCTCATCTCCTCCTGTTCCGGCCCTGATCTCCATAACAGCGTTCTTGTCGTCTTCAGGATCGACGGGTATCAGGAGCATCTTAATCTCTTCTTCCATTTCCGGAACGCGGCCCGTAAGCTCATCGAGTTCAGCCTTCGCCATGTCGCGCATCTCGTCATCCTTCTCTGTTGAAAGCAATTCCCTGGAACTGGCAATATTGCTCAGAACCAGCTTATACCGTTCATACGATTCAACTAAAGGCTGAAGATCCTTGTATTCCTTGTTCAGTTTGACATACCGCTTCATATCTGAGTGAATCTCAGGCTGCGTGAGAAGGTCCCCTACCTCAATGAATCGCGACTTCACGCCTTCAAGCCTCTCAAGAATCATGTTGTTTGCCATTGTAATCTAAATTTTCAGGGTGCAAAGATAACAAGAAAAGGTGAAAAAAACCTAATATTCAAAAGCACCGAATTCAGAATTGATTGTGACCTTTTTGGTTTCCGAGGGTTCGCAGTATCCTACTATTCTGGCTTCAAGGTCAAACCCAGCTGCAATATCAATAATTCCGGCTGCATTTTTTTCGTTAGTGTAAATCTCGAACCTGTGACCCATATTGAATACCCTGTACATCTCCTTCCAATCGGTTCCTGATTGTTCGTGAATCATCCTGAACAAAGCAGGCAATGGAAACATATTGTTTTTTATAACATGCAGATTATCTATAAAATGCAGTATTTTAGTCTGTCCTCCGCCCGAGCAGTGGACCATGCCGTGGATTTCCGGCTTCATTGCCTCAATAACCTTTTTAATTACAGGAGCATAGGTTCGGGTTGGTGAAAGAACAAGCTTTCCTGCATCAGCATCAACTCCGGGTACAGGGTCAGTAAGCTTCAGGTTTCCTGTATACACAAGGTCGGAAGGAACAGCCGGATCAAAGCTCTCAGGATAGAGAGAAGAAAGACAGGAGGAGAAAACATCATGTCGTGCCGAGGTGAGACCGTTGCTGCCCATACCCCCGTTGTAACTGTTTTCATATGTTGTCTGTCCCGATGATGACAGGCCTACTATCACATCACCGGCACTAATGTTATGGTTTGATATCACGTCGGACCTTTTCATCCTGGCTACGACAGTTGAATCTACTATTATCGTTCTAACAAGGTCCCCAAGATCGGCTGTCTCCCCCCCTGTTGACCAAATACCTATCCCAAGATCTCTTAGCCCGCTCAGAACCTCCTCCGTTCCATTAATAATAGCTGAGAGAACTTCGGCCGGGATAAGATTTTTATTGCGTCCGATTGTGGATGACATGAGAATATTATTGTATGCTCCCACACAAAGGAGATCATCGAGGTTCATTACGATTGCATCCTGGGCAATGCCTTTCCAGACCGAGATATCGCCTGTCTCTTTCCAATATACGTAGGCAAGCGATGATTTGGTACCTGCCCCGTCGGCATGCATAATATTGCAATACTGTTCATCACCTCCGAGCAAATCCGGAACTATTTTACAGAACGCCTTAGGATACAGGCCTTTGTCAATATTTTTTATTGCGGAATGAACGTCTTCTTTTTCTGAAGAAACTCCTCTTTTGCTGTATTTCGATCCGGTAGACATAGGTTGAATTTGGTGGTTTAAAGGTAATAAAAAGAAAACAGATCATTATTGGAGTCAGGTCGAAACCCTGTTAATGTCATTTTTCATAATCCTTAGTGCCCTTTACCGGACCTTTGAGTCCTTTGTGTTTAAACAGGAAGAATTTAAACACGAAGGAAACAAAGGGTTAACAAAGGGCACGAAGGGAAGAATAAAAAAGTAATTAAATGTTAAATTATATGAAAAATCCGATGTCCCTCGCTAATAAGACCAATGCTTTTCTACCTTTAACGTGTTGCCGGAATTTTCCGGGGCTATAATTTATTACCCAATGAATATAAAAGGATTTGTTGTGGCAGTATCGACTGCATTGTTCTTATTCATAACCGTCTCAGGGCAAAACTCGATTCCGAGAGCGCTTCTCCCCGGGAATATAATTGACGAACTTATAGGTGAAGCATCCGGTGAAAGGGCTATGAATCATGTTTATGAAATGGCTGCTTATATTCACGACCGTCCTGCAACCGAATACTCGGGGTATTTTTTTGAAACTCAGTATATTCTCGACAGGATGAAAGAATACGGTCTGGAAGGGGCTGTTGTTAACAAGTTTCCCGGAGGGAAAACCTGGGATGGTGTTAAAGGCTCCGTTTGGGAAGTAAGCCCCGGCAGGTCGAAAATCGCCGATTATAGTGATCTTCCGGCAGTTCTTGCTTCGGGAAGCACTAACACCGATGTAACTGCCGAACTGGTATGGATTGGAGAAGGAAAACAGGAAGATATTGACAAGGCAGGTGTTGAAGGAAAAATAGTAGTTACCTCGGGCAGTATTTCGATGGCACATTCGCTGGCTGTGGCAAAAGGTGCACTGGGTGTAATCTCCTATGATTCTCCGCGTCCTCTGCAGGTTCCTCTGGCCATTCCAATAACAGGCATTGGGGGCAGAAGAGGTGGCGAGGAAAACATGAAATTCGGTTTTTTCCTCTCGCCACGTGATGGAATTTTGCTTCGCGACAGACTTTTAGGCAGGGAAAAAATCAAAGTGCATGTGGTAGCAGAGTCCCGGAACCTGGAATATGATCAGGAGGTTCCTTCCTGTATTATTAAAGGTACCGACCCAAATGCCGGTGAAGTAATATTCTCCGCGCACCTGTTTGAAGGTTATGTAAAAATGGGAGCCAATGATGACCTTTCAGGATGTGCCGCAATTCTTGAAATTGCCAGGATGATGAATACTATGATAAATGAGGGCCGGATTGAAAGGCCAAAAAGAACAATAAGGTTCATCTGGGCTCCTGAGTTTTCTGGGACGGCACCCTGGGTATCTGAAAACAGGGAACTGATGAAAAAAACACTGTGCAACATAAACCTCGACATGGTTGGCCTATGGCTTTCAAAGAGCCAGTCGTTTCTCTGCATGCACCGCACAACATACGGTAATCCTCATTATATAAACGACGTAATGGAAAACTATTATAATTTCACAGGACTGGGCAACAGGGCAGGTCTGGCCGTATCGGGAAGGTCAGGATTCGTGAAGAGAATCGTTGCCCCAACCGGTTCTGATGATCCTTTCTATTATTCTATTGACGACCATTACGGAGCTTCTGATCATGAAGTATTCAACGACTGGGGGGTACAGGTTCCTGGTATTATGATGATTACCTGGCCTGACCTTTACTATCATACTTCACAGGATATTGCTGATAAATGCGATGCAACTGAGTTCAAGAGAGTATGTTTCATTGGCGCGGCTGCAGCTTACACTATTGCGTCGGCCGATGAGTCAATTGCAATGAAGATAGCAGGCGAAGTAACGGGAAATGCATCTGAAAGGATAGGGAAACAGCTTGAAAGAGCAATTGACGAAATAGGTACATCAACAAATGATAATTTCGAAAATACATATAAAAGAGCCAAAGCGTACATTGAGGCAGCCCTGATAAATGAAAAGGCAACACTTACTACAACTTCCGAACTTGTAACCGGATCTCCGGCTTACATCCTGGCTCTGACGAAACTTACAGGATCAATCGATGCAACAGGAAAGGCTTCAATATCTGCTTTTGATGTCTATGCTGCTTCAAAGGCAAAATCGATGAACCTTCCCGGTATAAATTTCAAACCCACACCGGCAGAAGTCTCTGCAAAAGCAATAATACCAAAAATGACTGAACTTGTAACTGAAAAAGGCTACAGGGGTTATTCAGAACTGCTGACAAAACTCGACCAGCAGGTAAAGGATAAGTATCCCGTTAAGAATCGACGGATCGACAGTCAGGAAATAGGAAGATTATGCAACGGATCAAACACGGTTGTTGACATAAAGAAACTGATTGATTCTCAATCGAAAGAAGATAATGACCTTCAGGATGTCCTCAGCTCTGTATATCTTCTGAAGGAAGCAGGTCTGGTCACTTTCTGAAGGACGAGGTTTACTTATTGGTGGCTACCCACCTGATAGCCTGGCTAAGAAGCTTTCTGAAGGCGGGGTTATCAAAGGTGGGAGAGTCGTGTCCGCTTTGCAGGGTCACCACTCTTGCTTTTCCATAGGTCTTTGCCCATCCAATCAGATTATTGCTGCTTGGCTCATTTGTTGTAATTAACGGAGTTACTCCTTCTTCAACATAATAACCCTTATATGTTTCATCGAAAAGTTCAAAATCCTTAAGACCCCTTGTAACCGGATGTTTGCCAGGTTCAATTACAGCCTTGAAGTGCAAATCGTGAATATAGGAGCATGCTGCGTATTCCTTTCCATTCACTGTTGTTTTCTTGTGGAAATACTTTCCCCCTATGATCTTAAAGTATTCGGGCCAGTCGTCGAAGGCACATATGCTGTGATGAAGGGCCACTAAAGGTTTTCCTTCCCCGATACATTCCGAAAGTGCTCTCGCCTGTTCAGGAGTTATCGATTGCCACATATGGTAAAAAACGACTACGTCATAATTATCCCTGTTTTCGGGGAGAAACATATTAAAAGCTCCCGGAAATTCCACAATCTGAAAACTAAAATTCTTATCCAGCGATTCAAGCATTCTGTTAAAGGGGTCAGTCTTATATTCATGACCTCCTGTAACCACTAATATCCGCAGGATTTTTGATGGCAGACCAGCTGAAGACACATCAATAAACAAACCCTGAAAAAGAAAAAGAACAACAAGGATTTTTTTCATTTATCAGTAGTATAATAGAATGCTTTTGAACTTACTTCTTCTGAGGGATAAAATCGGTTCTAAGTACCCTGAATTCGGTTCTCCTGTTGATCTGGTGAGCAATTTCCTTCTGTTCGTCACTCTGAAGGGTATTTATATACTGCTCCGTCAGAGTCGCTCCCGATTTCAGGAAGGGATTTTGTGCTGAAATAGCTGCATCGACCACTTTCGGTACAGATTCGCCATATCCTTTTGCCAAGAGTCTTTCGGGTTCAATTCCTTTTTCAATCAGATACTGAACAACAACCTGTGCCCTGTTTTGCGATAATTTCTGGTTAAACTCCTCGGTATCGCGTGAGTCGGTATGCGACATGAGTTCTATGGTTACGTTCTCATTATCAAAGAGAGTTTCAACAAGCTTGTCGAGTGAGACCATCGATTCGGGCCTCAGGTCCCATTTTCCAAAATCGTACAGGATGTTGGGAAGTTCTATAGGTCTGTCAATCGGAGTAAGAAGTATTGAAACCATAAAATCGCGGCTCTTATCCTGGCCTTTGGTGGTCTCCTTATCCTTTCCGTTCAGGTATCCCTTTTTTGATGCGAGGAAAATATAGTCAACCCCTGCTTTAAGAGCGAATTTGAAATCGCCTCCTCCCGCTGTCTCGGCCTGAAGGTTATTTCCGTCGCTTGCAATCAGCCTGACAAGGGAACCAGGAATTGCAGTACCGGTTTTTTCATCCTTAACCAGACCTGTTACATTAAATTTCAACGGAGGCATTTCAAATGAGTACAGGTCATCATTTGATTTACCCTTCCTTGCGGAGCTGAAAATACCGCGTTCGTTATCGCCTTCGAATGTTATTCCGAAATCATCGGAATAACTGTTTATAGGAGGCTTCATATTCTGAACAAGCCAGGATCCATCAGGTTGTGGTGCTGCCTTAAAGATATCGAGTCCTCCCATCCCGATCAGTCCGTCGGAGGCGAAATACAGGATTCCATTTGACCTTTCGAAGGGAAATAATTCATCTCCGGGAGTGTTAATGTCGGGGCCAAGATTTTCGGGTTTCGACCAGACACCTCCGTCGCGTGTGACTTTCCATATGTCTTTTTTACCGGAACCGCCTTCAATATCCGACACGAAGTAGAGCGTGTTTCCGTCCGGCGAAATTGAAGGGTGGGCGGCAACCACTGAATCGGGAAGTATGCCAATGCTTTTAGGATCACTCCACTTATCGCCTGTTTGACGTGAATTCATTATAACGCAACCTTTTTTCTCCCGTTTTCCAGCCTCACACCTGGTGAAAAAAACCTCTCTGAAGTCGGATGTAAAAGTTGGAGTTCCGTCTTCAAAGTCACTGTTAAGCCCATTCACCGGAACGGGTGTGCTCCATTTTGACTTCTTGTCGAGACGGCTTTCGAAGATATCGGTGTAGCTCTGCCCTGTTGCTCCGTGAGTCTTGGTCCCCGAAGCATCATCGCGCGAGGAGGTAAAATAAATCATTCCGAAATCATCGCGTCCATAGGCCGGACTGAAATCGGACTCTTTTGAATTCAGGTCCTTAAGGTCTTCAACTTTATAAGCTTCAGGATTCCTGAGCCATTCGAGTGCAAGCTCACATGAACGGATCTCCTGGTCAGCCCTGGGATCGGATGGCGCTACCTGCTTGTATTTTTTGAACTCATCGATAGCCATTTGGGTTTTACCGTTCTTCTTTATCGATTCAGCCAGCCAGAACTGGGCATCGGGCTTTGAATATGCTGATTTCACAGCGAGTTTATACCAGGTCTCGGCATCTTTGGGGTTATTGGTCAGCCTGTAACACTCTCCGATCATAAAAACCAGATCAGTCCTGGTGTTTTTATCTGACTTCCTTGTTTTCGAATAGGCATCTTTAAAAAGATCAATTGCATCGTAATATTCCCCTGCTTTAAAAGAGGAATAGGCCTTTTCAGTTTTTCGTTTCTGCGCCTCCAGAACAGGTGCAGTTACAACAATCAGAAATATGATGAATAAAAGTGATCGTCTCATAATTTTGCCTTCAATTTGACCATAAAAGTAATCAATTTAAGTAATAACCGTAAAAATAATAAACGCTGCATAATTCCATTTATTATAAAACAGGAAAGGATCCCCGCCAAAGGATCCTTCACTATTTTCAAAAAAAACAAACCTTTTTCTATCTCGTAAAGAGCAACTCCCTGTACTTTGGAAGCGGCCAGATCTCATTGTCAACGATCAGTTCGAGTTTGTCGATATGATAGCGGATCTCGTCCAGGTAAGGCTTAACATCTTTCTCATAAGCAATTGCCATCTGGTATGCATCCTCAAGCTTATTTGCCTTTTTCCTTGCTTCAACCATCTCATTGACCTTTTTCTTAATATTTGAAATATGATCTGAAATAGTTATTATCACTTCTTTTCTCTGACCTGAAAGTCTTTCGAACTCAGTGTCGTTGAAAATAGCCCTTAGACCCTTTACATTTTCAATCAGCGAGGTCATGTAAGTGATAGCCGTAGGAACAATGTGATTTATTGCAAGGTCGCCCAGCACTCTGGATTCGATCTGGGTCTTTTTAGTGAATTTTTCATATTCAACCTCACAACGGCTTACGAGTTCTTTTTCGCTGAAAATGCCTGACCCGATAAGTACCTTTTTACCCTGGTCAGTAAGGTACTGGCTAACAGATTCAGGTACGCTTTCGATGTTTGAAAGGCCTCTTTTATTAGCCTCTTTATGCCATTCGGCACTGTAGCCATCACCTTCAAACAATACCTTTTCCGACTCCAGAATATATTTCTTAAGAACCTGGAAGATGGCTTCGTCCTTGTTAAGTCCCTTTTTAATAATTGCATCTACATCTTTCTTGAACTCAGTAAGCTGGTCTGCAACAGCTGCATTAAGGACAATCATTGCCTGGCTGCAGTTTGCTGAAGAGCCGACCGCCCTGAATTCAAACCTGTTTCCTGTAAAAGCAAAAGGAGATGTTCTGTTTCTGTCGGTATTATCGAGTAGTATTTCCGGTATTTTACCGATGCCAAGCTTTAACTCAGTCTTCTGGGCAGGTGTCATTTTTGTATCGGTAACTTTCCTTGCAATATTATCGAGCATTTGCGACAGGTAAGTTCCAAGGAAGATAGAAATAATAGCTGGCGGAGCTTCATGACCTCCAAGTCTGTATGAATTCGTCTGGGTCATTATTGAAGCCCTGAGGACTGCATTATTATCGTATACGGCTTTAACAACGTTAACAAGAAAGGTAAGGAACTGGAGATTTGATTTAGGATTCTTTCCGGGAGAAAGAAGGTTGACTCCGGTATTGGTAGCCATCGACCAGTTGTTATGCTTTCCCGAACCATTAATTCCGGCAAATGGTTTTTCGTGAAACAGAACCCTGAATTTATGTTTACGGGCAACCCTTTTCATTATATCCATGAGCAGCTGGTTATGATCTACTGCAAGGTTTACTTCCTCATGAATTGGTGCACATTCGAACTGGTTTGGAGCGACTTCATTATGGCGGGTCTTAACTGGAATTCCAAGTTTATGGGCTTCAATTTCAAAATCTTCCATGAAGCTCATTACTCTTTCAGGTATTGATCCGAAATAATGATCAGAAAGCTGCTGATCCTTCGATGACTGATGACCCATTAAAGTCCTTTCAGCGAGCATTAAGTCAGGCCGTGCATAATAAAGAGCTTCGTCGATAAGGAAATACTCCTGTTCGCTTCCAAGGGTTGCAATAACCTTGTTTACATCTTTATCGAAGTACTGGCAAACTTCAACCGCAGCCCTGTCGAGCTCGGTTAATGCCTTAAGCAGAGGAGCCTTATAGTCAAGAGCTTCTCCCGTATATGAAACGAAGATTGTGGGAATACAAAGAGTGGTACCTACAATGAACACAGGGGAAGAAACATCCCATGCCGTATAGCCGCGTGCTTCGAATGTATTACGTATGCCACCGCTTGGGAAACTTGAGGCATCCGGCTCAGACTGTACAAGGAATTCTCCTGAAAATTTTTCTACCATACCACCCCTGTCACCAAACTCAACGAATCCGTCATGCTTTTCTGCAGTACCGTCGGTGAGAGGATGAAACCAATGGGTAAAATGAGTTGCCCCTTTACCTATCGCCCACGCTTTAAGACCTGTAGCAACCAGATCAGCATCCTGCCTGGTCAATGATTTTCCTTCATTTATGGCTCTCTTAACAGCCTTGTAAGCCTCCTTCGAAAGGAAGTGTTCCATCTTGGGAAGGTCAAATACATTCTCTCCGAAATATTCGGATACAGCCTTTGCTGATTTTGCAGGTTCAACATGATCTCTGTTGAAAACCTCTCTTAATGCACTAAATCTTAATTCTGCCATTTTTTTATATTTTAGTGCGACAAAAATACACTTTTTTGGACACCCCCCCTATTTTTTTCAATTTATTTTATGTTTTTTATACTTTTTATTGAGCATACCCCTGTTTTTTAATGTTGCGAATAATATTTATCTTGTTTTTTCAAGATCAGACCTACTTCCTTGAGCCTGGTTGTTTTCTCTCGTCAATCACCCTATTCTATCAGAACTACCGGCGTATTGAGTATTCTTTAAAAGCCCATAGACTGATTTTTTGAAGTCGACAGCAACAACTTTATATTCGGGTGTAAGAGTAAATTCATCCCCGATGTTGCTTGTCAGGTAATTTATTGACGCCTCAGGGAAATGGAAAGTAGTGAAGATTACCCCCTGCTTTACAGTATCGGTAATTTCCGCCTTCATACAGGTCTGCCCTCTTTCAGAATAAATATTTACATAATCTCCTGATTTAACCCTTTTGATTTCCGCATCAGCAGGATGAATAAACAGTATATCCTCTGTAACCAATTCCCTGTTGGGGGTACGCCGCGTCATGGTTCCGCTGTTATAGTGCTCCAGCAGCCTGCCCGTAGTAAGGATGTAAGGATAACTGGCTGAATTACTAACTATTTCAGGAGATTCTTCAAAATCCCAGGAATGGAATTTGCCTTTTCCGGTTTTAAAAGAGCTTGTATGGAGAATCTTGGTATCCGAGCCATCCTCCTGTACAGGCCATTGTTTTCCGTTCTTACCCAGTTCATCCCATTTAACCCCTTTAAAGAAAGGTACAATCCCGGCTATCTCTTCAAGGGCAGTCCGTGCGGAATAACCCTCCTGGCTGTATCCCATGTAATTCATCAGATCCACAACAATCTGTCCGTCAGGCTTTGTTCCGGGAAGGGGATCAACGACTTTCTGAACTCTCTGTATTCTCCTTTCTCCATTGGTAAAGGTGCCCTCCTTTTCAAAGAAGGATGAAGCAGGAAAAACTACGTCGGCTATTTTTGCGGTATCAGTCATAAAAAGCTCCTGTACAACCAGGAATTCAAGACCTTCCAGAGCATTCCTGACGTGACAGGTATTAGGATCGGTCTGAAGAAGATCCTCCCCCATAATCCACATTGCCTTTAAGTCGCCGCGCTGAGCTGCACCAAACATTTCCGGAATTTTATATCCGGGTTTTGAAGGAAACTCTGTTCCGTAAAAATCAGAATAAGCCGAAATATTCAGAGGATTTGTAACATCGAGATATCCGGGACCCTGATGTGGCTGTACTCCCATGTCGGCAGCACCCTGAACATTATTCTGCCCCCTTAGGGGATTAACTCCGCATCCCTCTTTTCCTATGTTCCCGGTCATCATGGCAATACCTGCAATAATGGAGACAGCCTTGGTTCCCTGCCAGTGTTCGGTGACTCCAAGTCCGTGAAATTCCATTGCCGACTTTGCGGAAGCGTATTCAACAGCAGCCTTTCTGACCAGGTCCCTGTCTACTCCGCATATTTTTTCGAGTTCACTGATGTCAAGAGCTGACAAACATGACTTAAACTCATCCCATCCTTCCGTTCTGGTTTCAATAAAGTTATTATCAATTAATCCTTCGTCCAGGATAAAACGGGCAATCATATTAAGAACTGCAATATTTGTCCCGGGTTTGTTCTGAAGATGGTAATTTGCGAAACGGGCAAGATCGGTCTTCAGAGGATCAATTACGATTAAAGGTGTACCCTGTTGTGCGATGGCCCGTATTCTGGAACCGGTGACCGGATGGGCTGAAGCGGGATTTGATCCGATAAGCAAGATACACCCTGTCTTATAGAGATCATCAATTGAGTTAGTTGCAGCACCAGTCCCGAAAGCCCATTGCATACCCATGGCAGTGGGGGCATGGCACACCCGGGCACAACCGTCAATATTGTTGGTACCGATAACGATCCTGAAAAACTTCTGCATATAATAGTTTTCCTCATTGGTGCAGCGGGCCGATGATATCCCGGCAAGCGAATCGGGCCCGTATTTAGCTTTTATCTCACTTAATCTCCGGGCCACATATCTGTAAGCTTCGTCCCAGGACACCTCTTCAAATTTGCCGTTTTTCTTCACAAGCGGCGACTTAAGCCTGTCGGGATGACTGTAAAACTCAAAGGTAAATCTCCCCTTAAGACAGGTATGTCCCCTGTTCACTTCACTGTCAAGTGGAGCCTGTATTCCCTTCACAACACCATCTTTAACCTTAACCTCTAGGTTACAGCCAACACCGCAATAGGTACAGACCGTACGGATAACTTCATCGGGGTCGACCGTCTTTGTTCCGTAACGGTCCGATAACGCATTTGTAGGACACGTCTGGACACAGGCTCCGCAAGAAACACATGGGGATTCAATAAAACTTTCATCGAGCCCTTTCATTATCCGGGCTTCGTTACCACGGCCATGAATACTGAGAACATGACTCGCCTGCAGTTCATCACAAGCCCTCACGCACCTGTAACAGTTTATACATTCTTTAAGATCGGACCATATATAAGGATGAGATTTATCAATGGCATTCTGAGATCGGTGACAATTAACCGGATATCTTACCTCCGGAATCCCTACTATAGAAAGGATCCGCTGAAATTCAGTCGGAAGTTTTCCATGTTCGGGGTATAAACTGCCGGCAGGATAATCGGTAAGAACCAGTTCAATTATATTTTTTCTCAGCTTCTTAATTTTTTCGGTCGACGGATAAATATAAAGGCCGTCACTAACGGGAGTGTGACACGAAGCCATCACCTTTGCCGGGCCGTTTTCAGTCATGGCAACTTCAACCGAACAGATTCTGCAGGAGCCATAGTTTTCAAGGTTTCCGGCCTGGCATAACGTCGGGATCATTTCATCTCCCTTTATTCTTCTTACAAATTCCAGAATAGTCTCTCCCTCCGTTATGGGGAATTTTACGTTGTCGATGCATGCTGAGTTTCTCATCAGTACATTTTTGGAAGTGTAAAAAAATCATCAAGCTCGTTGCTGAAATACTGCAGCGCATTCATGACTGGCAACGGCAATCCGCTTCCAAGGGCACACAAAGAACCAAGCTTCATAGTTTCAAGGAGGTCTGAAAACAGCTCACTGTTAATTTTATCTCCTTTATCTGCAGCATTTCTCAGAAGTTCCGCACCCCTGTTGGAACCAATCCTGCAGGGGAAACATTTCCCGCAAGATTCTTTTGCGGTAAACTCAAAAAGATGAAGCAGAAGGTTAATAAGCGGGAAATCAGCAGGAACAGAAACAACACCGGCATGGCCAAGCAGGAAGCCAGCTTCGCTGAACGATTCAAAATCAAGCGTAAGATCTTCAACACTTGCTGAAGGAATGATGCCTCCCAGCGGACCTCCAATCTGGAAAGCTTTCATGGGATATCTGGTTCCTCCGCCCATCACATTAAAGACCTCCATTAAAGGAGTGCCCATTCTTACTTCATAAACGCCGGGGCGTACGAAACCGCCATCGAGGGAAACAAGTTTCGTGCCCGGCGAACGGGTTGTTCCGGCAGAAGCCCACTGCCTTCCTCCTTCGGCGAGAATGGATCTTAAGTTGGCGAAGGTCTCAACATTGCTCAGGACGGTTGGTTTACCAAACAGTCCATATTGAGCCGGGAAAGGAGGACGTGTACGCACTTCGGGCCTGAGGCCCTCGATCGAATTAAGAAGCGATGTCTCTTCCCCACAGATATAAGCTCCGGCGCCTTCAATTACATAGAACTTAAACTTGCTTTTAGAGTCTCCTGATATTATTCCGCCTTCAAACATCTTCTCATATTCAGCTACTGCGACCCTGACGGCCCTGACCGCCTCCGGATATTCACCACGTATATAAATAACTCCGCAGTCGGCTCCAATAACAATACCTGAGATCAACATCCCGAACAGCAAGGCATGAGGTCTTTCTTCAAGAAGCCATTTGTCGGAAAACGCTCCCGGATCACCTTCATCGGCATTACAAACTATATATTTCTGTTCTGATAATGTACTGGCGGCGGATCTTAGTTTTAAATAAAACGGGAATCCTGCCCCCCCCCTGCCACGAAGGCCCGAAAGCTCAATTTCGTCAACGATCCGCTCAGCATTATTTTCATATTGACCGGCAATTCCATAGTAATGGGCGAGATCGCCGGTTTCATTCAGCAACGCAGGCTTTGTGGCATTTGATCCCGTAAAAACAGCTGAAGGCGGATTGTGCAGATCTGAATGGATTTTTACTGCAGCTTCCAGATTTGCTGCTGACCACGTTGAGTTATTTTGAAGATAGGCATTATTTGAATGACAATGTCCCAGGCATGTCACGCTTCCAATCTCATCATCCCGAAAACTTCCGAGCAAAGCAGTCCTGAGCTTTTCCTGCCTGCCTGAAGTCAGGCAAGCCGTTCCGTTACAGACAAAAACGTTTTTTTCGTCATGTTCCTTCTGAAGAAAATCATAAAATGAACTTACAGCCAGTACTGATCCTTTTCCGAGAAGAAACCTGTCAGACAACTCTTTCAATCGTACATCCCTACCGGGAGAGTGATTGCTGCCGGTAATTTTTATTTCTTCTAAAATATTGTCACTAAGGCCTTTTCTCTCAGAAAGGCCTCTCAGATTTTTCGACATGTGAAATAGTATTACAAATTATAACTGAAAACCCCTTTTCAATTTTACGCGACCTTTAACGATGTCGTTTCGAAAGATTATAAAAATAACAGAATAATCAAATGGTTAACAATGAAAATGAACAAGTTGTTCTCAAAAAAGGGCGAAGACCGGGACTAAAGACAAAGCAGTTCTTACAAATGTATTGCTGGATTTTGTAAACTACTCAATTTCTATCAATTACGCAACAGTCAACAATTTTAATGCCGGTCAGCGTTTTAATTAAAATTTGTTATATTTGTCGCCTGTATTTTAAAAAGTATATTTCTATTAATTATTAAAGAAGATATTACATGTCAGCACTTCAATTTTTGCGCGAGAAAGCCGGAGTATTAGTTGCAGGAGTTATTGGCCTTTCCCTTTTTCTGTTCGTAGTGAGTGATTTTTTCGGTAATGGCCGCGGCCAGAGGGTGAAGCAGAAAAAATATTACCAGATCGGCGAAATCGGCGGCGAATATATTTCGTATCAGGATTATGAGCAGAGATTACAGAGCCTTATTGAGATTTATAAGCTTTCGGGAAGATCAAATATGGATGAAACAGCTACCGAGACAATAAGGGAGCAGACATGGCAGCAAATGGTAAGGGAACAGATCCTCGACACCCAGTATGAAAAACTTGGAATCGGCACACCAAATGAAGAGGTTGATGAACTTGTCCTTGGAAACAAACCTCACCAGATAGTGCAGCAATTGTTTACCGACCAGGAGACTGGCGCTTTCAACAAATCGTTTCTTGTTAACTTTCTGAAACGTACTGAAGTTGACGAAACTGCAAAAAAATACTGGCTCTTCTTCGAGAACGAGATAGTAAACGACAGGATGAACTCAAAATATAACGCTCTTGTATCAAAAGCTTTATATGTTACAACTAAACAGGCTGAATTTGAAAAGAATCTTTCGGCAACCACTGTTGATTTCAGCTATATTCTTAAAAATTATGCTTCCATATCCGACTCATCAGTAACAGTTTCAGCCAGCGAAATTGATTCATATTATGCCGGTCATAAAGAAAACTACAAGAAAACTGCTTTCAGGGACATTGAATATGTTACTTTTGATGTTGTTCCCTCCGACGATGATATCAAACAGGCAGAACAGTGGATAACAAAGACAAAAGAGGAATTTGCGACAGCTCCGAACACTGTTGAGTTCATCAACCTTACAGCTGACTCAAGGCACATCGGATTCTTTCTTCCCATTGACAATGTACCGGCAAATCTTCAGGATTATGCAAAAAGAGAAGATCTCACCAGCGTCTTCGGACCTTATCTTGAAGACGGATCATATAAACTGTCAAAACTGCTGGCAGTAGCTGACAGGCCCGATTCGGTACATGTACGTCATATCCTCATCAATTCAGGTCAAACCAGATCACTTGAGGCAGCAAAAAGCACAGCAGACAGTCTTCTCAAATTAATCAAATCAGGTATCTCTTTTGAAACACTTGCAAAAGCAAATTCTGAGGACCAGGGTTCGGCTCAGATAGGAGGCGACCTTGGCTGGTTCCCTGAAGGCAGGATGGTAGTCCCTTTTAATAACGCATGTTTTTCAGGAAAAAAAGGCGACCTCGTAACAGCTGAAACTACATTCGGAATTCATATTATTGAAATCCTTGCCCAGTCAAAACCAACAAGAAAGTATAATATAGGATATATTGACAGGAAAATCATACCAGGAACGCTTACCAACCAGAAATACTACAGTGAAGCAAGCCAGTTCGCAGGAACAAATGACACCTATGCGAAATTCATTAGTGCTATTGGCAAGCAGGGACTTAATAAAAGGCTTGCAAATAATATTGCTCCCCAGCAAAAAACATTGCCTGGCCTTGATAATCCCAGATCTCTTATTATGGCATTGTTTCAGGGTGAATCCGGCAAGATTATTCTTGACAACAGTCAGCAGGCAGTGTTTGAAATAAGCGACAAATACGTTGTTGCATATTGCACAAAAGTACAGGAAGACGGAATCGCAACTGTTAAAGATGTCACCAACGACATCAAATTTGCTCTCATTAAAGATAAGAAGGCTGAAAAACTTACTGCCGAGTTTAAGCAGAATGCTGGTTCGGGAAAAACCCTTGATGATATTGCGCGAACTATGGGCCTGACTGTTCAGGAAGCGACACAGATTAATTTCAAGTCGTATTCAGTACCTGGCGTTGGCACAGAACCGGCGCTTATTGCAGCTGCCACAGTTGCAAAACAGGCTGTTGTTTCAGGTCCTGTAAAAGGCACTAACGGAGTTTATATGCTTGTTGCAAACAATATTAATCCGTCACAGGCTGAAGATCTAACTGCCCTGAAGCAAAGGCTGAGTACCACCTTTGAGATGAGAGGAAGCTATGAGGCATACGAAGCCCTTCGAAAGAGTGCTAACATTATCGATATGAGATATAAATTCTATTAGCAGATATATAATTTGAAAATAAATAAGAAGGGTGTTTCAAAAGAACACCCTTTTTTCATATTCTTTGAGTACTCGGAATAGTGTCTTTTATGTTAAGTGTAATGCTTTTAAACCCAAAGGACACTAAGTTTAATATTAAGGTGCACTAAGGAAAGAAATATGTTAAATTGAATTTGGATTCAGGCTTATTTCCGGAATATACCTTACTTTCCGAACCGTTCTATTATAGAAGGATCTTTTAGTTCCCTGGAGAGTCCCCTGAGGAATTCCTGAGGCACATTATAAATATCGAGAACAAGGAGTCCATCAAGGCAGTAATTGAATTCGGGATCAATGTTGAAACCAATTATCCTGCCATTGATTTCCAGATATTTCTTAAGAAGAACCGGCAGCCTGTAACCAGGCTGAACATCCATGACAATCTTTTCAATTTTGTTTATATCGCTCTCTGATGTATCGATAAATATTTTTCTGTCGATAGCCTTATCAGTTTTAACAATGAACTCTTTCCTCGGTGAGATGAAATTTGATAGTTCCTCGTCAAAGAAGTATTTCCTGACAAACTCAACAATAAGGCTTTTTGAAAACTTCGAGAAAATATTTGTGATGCTGACAGGACAAATGAGATAACGATATTCCGGATGCTGGAGGAGGAAAACCATTATTCCCTTCCACAGAAGGAAAAGCGGGATTGCTTTCTTCTGATATTCAGGTGTAATAAAAGATCTGCCCAGTTAAACAGACTGTGAAAGCACCGGGGGAACCCTTTTTTTAAGCCGGAAAAGAGAGTTTATATAGAATCCCTTAATACCGTGAACCGATAAGATCTGATCGCCCCTGCCGATACGATACGCGCCTGCGATTCTGTTTTCTTCTATGTCCCAAATTACAAGATGGTTGAAATAAAGAACATAACCATCGATATCGCTGCTTTTATTAGTCCCTTCGCCAACCATCCTGAAAGTCCTTTCTCTGAGACGTCCAGTCTCTCTGAATATCACAGGTCTCTTATCGACCGGAGCACAGACTACAGAATAATTTTTTGTCGAGAATAGTTCAAATTCAGGTCTTATACTTTTATATTCTTCCGTCAATAAATCAGCAGGTATTTATTGATGTTTATAAAAAGAAATGGATGTATCAAATGTAAACATTAAAGTTTTCCTTTGAGTCCTTTGTGTAACACTTCCCGACCTTCGTGGTGAAAAAGAAGTCCCAGTGTTTTTACCACAAAGGGCACGAAGGCAGGCACAAAGTACACAAAGGATTAAAATAAAAAAAGGGCTCAGCTTTTGGCTGAACCCTAATTTAAAGTCGGCGACGACCTACTCTCCCACAATTGCAGTACCATCGGCGCTGGCAGGCTTAACTTCTCTGTTCGGAATGGGAAGAGGTGGAACCCTGTCGCTATAGTCACCTAAAGATCATCTCGGATTTCGGATTTGTGATTTCGGATTATTAAATCCGCAATCGTCATTCCGCATTCCGCAATCTATGACTTAGACATATTGTAAAAAAGTCAGTAAAATTGTGCTCAGAAAGTTTACGGGTAATTAGTATTGCTCGGCTTTGACGTTACCGCCTTTACACCTGCAACCTATCAACGTCGTAGTCTTCAACGACCCTTAAAGGAGATCTCATCTTGAGATGAGCTTCGTACTTAGATGCTTTCAGTGCTTATCTCTTCCAAACATAGCTACCCTGCGATGCAGCTGGCGCCACAACAGGTACACTAGA
>CAIMVD010000344.1 GCA_903844815.1 uncultured Bacteroidota bacterium
AGAGATGATCCTTTTCGAGCTGTTTCAGTGTAGTCGTAAGCATTTTTTGTGAAATATCAGGCACTGAATTCTTTAGTTCAGTATAACGCATCTTGTCCCTGGCACTTTGGGAGCCGACATATGAAAAGTATTTATGGAGGTGATTTTGGTATCAGGAGTGGTCCACCTTCGGGCGGTCCCGGAGCAGTAACTGTTTCAACCGAACCCGACTATGTTGATGTTACCCTGAAATTCAATGGTAAAATATGGAAAAACGCCGGCTTCAGGCTAAAAGGAAACTCTACTTTGCAAGCAACTTGGACATC
The DNA here is from genome assembly GCA_903844815.1 of uncultured Bacteroidota bacterium. GTDB lineage: Bacteria > Bacteroidota > Bacteroidia > Bacteroidales > VadinHA17 > LD21. Next base: position 306 of record CAIMVD010000344.1, read on the forward strand.
AGGCATTTACAAACTTCCATTCCGTCTGAATTTTGATAAGTTCGAGGATACTTACCCGGGTGTTACAAATCAGCATTTTTATGGCTTTAAGGAGCTCTCATTTTCGCCAGGCTATAAAGACCAATCACTCATGAGGGAAAAACTTACTTCCGACATTTTCAGGTCAGGAGGCATAGCAGCGCCACAAACTGCTTTTTACAGGGTGTTTATTGACATAGGAACCGGTTTAAAATACTGGGGAATCTATTGTGGAGTTGAATTGCCTGATGACAATATGGTTAAAGATCAGCTTGGCGAAGAGAGCGGCAATTTATACAAGCCCGAATCTAATCTGGCCACATTTAATCAATCCCTTTTCGAGAAAAAGAATAATGAAACAGCAGCCGATTATTCTGACGTGCAAAACCTCATCACTGCCTTAAACAGTAATGACAGAACCTCCAACCCGGCTTTATGGCGGAGTACCATGGAGAATGTTTTCGATGCTGATTATTTTACCAGATGGCTGGCCATAAATAATGCTATCGTCAATTGGGATACCTATGGAGCTATGGCTCACAATTATTATTTGTACAATCACTCCGCAAATAAACTCATGTGGATACCCTGGGATAATAACGAGGCCATGTTGAGCAACCCCGGCATCACCGGTACAGCCGTTTCGGGTGGTCCAGTGGGGCCTGGTGTCATGAGCGGACTGTCATTGTCGATGAACGAAGTGTCGGCTGCCTGGCCCCTGATAAGGTATCTTGCGGATGATGTAGTTTATTTGCAAAAATACAAAGACTATTTAAAGGCATTCAATAGCAACGTGATTACCCAATCATCCACAGATGCTTTGATTGACAAGTATTACACTATTATTGAGCCCTATGCAGTTGGTACTGATGGTGAGCAATCCGGTTATACTTTTCTGACCAGCAGCAGTTCATTTGTTGATGCAAAAGCCTATCTAAAGAATCATTTTACAAACAGAAGATCTTTAATATCTGCTTATGTAAAAGATGAGATTACAAACCCCCTCTGACTTGTTAATTATAATGAAAATAGTTCTATTGGCACTTTCCGGCGAGAAGGCTCACTATAGACAAATTAAAAATTGCTATCTTTGAACAATGATAACAGGAAATTACATATTATTAAAGCTTAAAGAGTTAAAACCAACTCTTAAGAAGGAATTTGCTGTAAGTGAGATAGGCCTGTTTGGATCCTTTTCCGATGGAACCTTTTCTGAAGATAGTGATATCGATTTACTCGTAGAACTGGAAAGACCAATTGGATGGAAATTTCTTTCCCTTGAACTTTACCTTGAGAAGGTTTTCAATCGCAAAGTAGATCTTGTCACTAAGAGTGCTTTAAAAGAACCAATTAAGAATACAATACTCGATCAAGTCAATTACGTATAACTTGAAGAAAGAGGATCGGACCTATAAAATGTATCTTGAGGACCTTCTGATGGCGATGAACAGGATCGCAGAATACATAGAAGGTCTTACTTTTGCAGATTTCAAAAGAGATTATAAAACAGCTGATGCTGTAATAAGAAATTTTGAAATAATCGGTGAAGCTGCAAGGAATATCCCTCCGGAGATTAAAGAAAAATATCACGAAGTTCCATGGGATGAAATGTACTTGCTGAGAAATAAGGTATCTCATGAATACTTTGGAATAGATTACGAAATTATATGGGATATCGCCTCTAATTATTTGCCAGAGAATAGAAAACAAATAGAGGATATACTTTCTATTTTTAATTAGAAGACTATTTAACTGGTTACATCAATATTTCGGTTCTTAAAAATCTGTTCCTCCCATGGCATTTGTGAAGGAGGACTCTTTCACTTTTCGGCTTTCGCTCGTGCAGACATGCAGTCAGATAGCCATATAAAGAGTCATTCATATTAATTTACCAAGTCCAATACTTCAGGTTTTTTCATTAGTGACCAGAAACAGACTTCAAGTGACACATTCACCACATTCATTGATTTTATTTTTTTAAGGATCATCTGCATTGCACCTTTGTTTTCATATTAAATAAATCAGTTTTAAATGAAAACAAAAATTAATTACCAGAGTATCCTATCGTTTTTTACGTGCATCATAATCCTTGTAACCATTAGTCTGGCAGGATGTGAAAAAGATGATACTTCGACAATTTCCGGAGATCTACAAATTGTTCCGCGTGAAGCAGCTTATAATGGCAGCTATCCGATAGTAGGCACAAGCCAAACCAAATGCTGGGATGCCACTGGCAACAGTATCACGGCTCCTGCATCTAATGCCTCATTTTATGGACAGGATGCTCAGTTTACTCATAATGATCCCGTTTACACCAAAAGCAGTGATGGACTTACGGTAAAAGATGAAGTTACCGGTTTAACCTGGCAGAAAACCTATGAAAAACCAACTTCTGGTGGTATGTATTACTGGGCAGAAACTCAGACTGAAGTTGACAATCTGAACAAACAAAACTATGGCGGCTATAACGACTGGCGAGTGCCTACCATCAAGGAGCTATACTCTTTATGGAATGCAAGTGTCGGATGGCCTTATATTGATACAAAATATTTTGACATTAAATATACAGATGAACAAGACCTTAGTCACGCAATATTCTGGAGTA
>CAIMVD010000345.1 GCA_903844815.1 uncultured Bacteroidota bacterium
AGAAAAATTGAAGATGCCTTGTCGAATCTCGAAGGTGTTGATTACCTCGAGACCAAGTCGATGCCCAATGCCTCTGTAATTATCGCCAACCTGAAATACGGGACCGATTTGAATATTGCCATGCAGGATGCCCAGCGCTATATCGACAATATCCGCAAGGACCTGCCTGCCGGCATTTTAAGCCCGGTAATGAGTAAGGTTTCTCCAAACGATCTGCCCATCATTTCGATAAGCGCAACAAGTAGCCTGCCTGCTACAGAGTTCTATCAAAAAATGAAAGATGATTATCTTCCACAGATCCAGCAATTAAAAGGTGTGGCAGAAATAACCATGCTTGGTGGCGAAGAACGGGAAATCCAGGTTAAGGCTGATCAGGATAAACTTAAACTGTATAAGATATCACTTACCCAGGTTGTGGAGGCTATTAACCGCTCCGGAATTGATTTGCCTGCAGGTAAAGCACAAACTGATAAAGAAAGCAATTCAGTCCGTTTAACAGGTAAATTTTCATCAGTTAATGATATAATGAATGTTCAGGTGGCAATGCCTGCACCGGGAATGCCGGTTTATGTAAAAGATGTTGCTGCCGTTATTGACGGTATACGGGAAATAAGTTCCGTAAGCAGATATAACGGAGTAAACGGAATTGGTCTGTTGTTGAAGAAGCAGGGAGATGCCAATGCCGTGGATGTTTCAAAATTGGTTCACGCAAAGCTTACGCAAATTGAAAGTGCAAACTCACAATTAGGTGTAAAATTCGATGTCGCCGATGATTCAACAGACATGACTATTGCAGCAGTAAACTCGGTGGTTGATGACCTGATATTAGCGGTTATTTTAGTATCACTTGTAATGTTTTTGTTTTTAAGAAGTTACCGGAATTCATTGATTGTATTAATTGCAATTCCTACTTCATTAATTACTGCGTTTGCCGTAATGTGGCTGATGGGTTTCACACTGAACCTGATGACCCTGCTGGCCATGTCGTTAATTATAGGGATTCTGGTGGATGATGCAATTGTAATTCTGGAAAATATTCAGCGGCACCTCGATATGGGCAAAGATAAAGGAGCCGCAGCATTGGAGGGACGTATGGAAATCGGATTTTCAGCCATTTCAATTACCCTCGTCGATGTGGTTGTATTCTTTCCCATTCTGTTTTTGCAGGTATTTGTAGCTGATATGTTGAAACAGTTTTCAATCGTTGTAATAACATCCACTCTTACCAGCTTATTGGTAGGTTTTACCCTGGTGCCATGGCTGGCTTCGCGGATTGGGAAAAAGGAAGATTTAAAACCGACCAACTTCATAAATCGGTTTCTGCTTTGGTTTGAAAGACAATTAACAGCATTTATTGATTGGTATGGTCGTCAGTTAGTATGGGTACTCAGTCATAAAATTGCCTTTACTGGTATAGTAGTTTTTCTGTTGATTATGACCGTTGTGATAATGAAACAAGGCATCATAGGCAAAGAAATGATGTCGACAGGTGATCAGGGGAAATTCCGGCTAAATCTTGAATATGATAAAACTACAACCGTTCACGATAACAATATCAGAACACAGAAAGTGGAGAACTTTATCCTGCAGCAACCTGAAGTGGCAACACTTTTCAGCAATATTGCCGGGCCAAGTACAGGCATTGGAAGTCTGGGGGTCGGTTCTGCCAATTTATCAGAATTTACAATTCAGCTGAAGACTGAAAAGGAAAGAAAAATCAAAACAGAGCCGTTTATGAAATCGCTCCGCGAAGAACTGAAAAAAGAGTTTCCGGGAGTTAATTTTTCGATGGCGGTTTTAGGCTTGCTCCCAAAACAGGCTCCTATCAAAATAACCCTGAGTGGAGGTGATCTGGATTTGGTAATGAAAACTGGGAATGAACTTAAGGCAGTAATTGAAAAAATACCGGGTGCCGATAATGTTCAACTATCAGTTGAAGAAGGAAGCCCTGAGTACAAGGTTATTCCTGACAAAGACAAGATGCAGCGCCTGGGATTAACAACTGCCTATGTAGGCATAAATTTAAGAACCGCCTTCACAGGAAATGATGATGCCACGCTTACAGAAAATGGTATAGAATATCCTGTCAGAATATGGCTTGATGACTTTGACCGGAAAAATTTCGAAGATGTGCAACGTCTTTCCATCGTCAATGCATTGAACATACCCATCGAAGTTTCACAATTTGCAGAAGTCAGGCAGGATAATTCACCTTCATTGCTTGAAAGATTAGACAGACAACCGTCAGTAACACTGACCTCCGAATCGTTTGGAAGACCTTCAGGAACCTTAGCCGATGAAGCAATTAGCTTTTTAAAGGCACAACCGTTACCTGAAGGTGTGAAATTGACCTGGGGTGCCGATATCAAAACTCAGGATGAAAGTTTCGGGGCTTTGGGTTCGGTTCTTCTAATCTCATTTATACTGATATACCTGATTATGGTTGCTCTCTATGATAGCTATATATATCCGTTTGTGGCATTATTTGCTATCCCGATGGCAGGAATCGGGGCTTTCCTTGCTTTAAACTTATCATTAAACCACTTAACCCTGTTTGCTCAACTCGGACTAATTATGCTCATGGGGCTGGTGACAAAAAATGCCATCCTGATAGTTGACTTTACAAATCAGCTAAAAGCCGCAGGCAAGCATTATAAAGAGGCATTAATCATTGCAGGAAAGGAGCGTATGCGGCCAATTTTAATGACCACACTCGCTATGGCCATAGGTATGTTACCCATTGCTTTAGCCAAAGGGACAGCCAGTGAATGGAAAAACGGTCTGGCCTGGGTTATCATCGGAGGACTGTTGTCATCAATGATTCTCTCGGTTTATCTGGTGCCGATGGTTTACTACGTTGTAGACACCTTAAAAGAAATTATGTCAAAACAGAAAGTTAAATAAAATGAAGAGGCAAATAATTATCTTTTTGGTTTTGCTCTGTATTAAAGTTTCAGGTTTTGGACAGGTCAGAGATTCAATACAAGGGATTGGCCTGATGGAATTATCGCATGTAAACCAGGGTAACAGCTATGTCACTTTCCCAACTGATATCGGGAACATTGAACCACTTTGGTTCGAAGCAAATTTAATTCCGAATTTTTACCTGAGAGAAAGCAAGAATTCCCGATTAATGGGTGTCCTGACACCGCAAATTATCCTCCGTATGTATCAGGAGAGATCTTATCCTGTCCGTACGCCAAGCTATATGCCGCAAATTACACTTTATTATCTACTTAACGATAAAGATAACAGTAGAAAGTTTAGTCTTTTTGGACGCTACGCACATCATTCCAACGGGCAGGACGGGGATTTTTTTCTTGAAAGTGGTGAAGTAAATGTAAAGTCCGGTGATTTTGCTACTAACTATCTGGAGTCAGGTTTAATTGTAACAAGTATTAATACCCGATTCAATGCATATCAGTTTTTTAAAAGTTCTATTGAGATTCATCCGCAATCATGGAATGGGAAAGAGTTGGAAGGAAAGTACAGTAACATTCGCTGGCATAATACAATCTCAATATTTAAGCTCCCATCCCAAAATGATCAGAATATTAATAAGAAAGCAGATATCTCAGTGAAAGGCGAATCTACATGGCTGTTTGGGGAGTTGAATAACTGGAATGTAATTGCGTTTGAACGACTCAATCTCAGTCTGACTTTTTATTATCATCCGAAATTTCTTGAGGACATTGGTCTCTTTGCTCAATACTATCATGGGTCGGATTATTACAACATCTATTTCAGTCACCGGTTGGATATTCTTCGGTTTGGGTTAATGACTGAAAAGTTGAGATTTTGATTTTACACTAATTTACAATGCTCAATTTTCGATTTCACTATTTTAAAGTTGTAAGGGCTTAATACACTTTCGTCTGTCAAAACAATGGAATACTCCTAAAAAATTAATAGCAAGACTATGGAAACCGTCAAATTTCAATCAATCAACAAAGTTATAGAACTCATTTCAGTTGACAGGGAACGAACAAATATTCTAAGAAAACCAGAGCAAAAAGCCCTGGCATTTTTAGTTCAGCGTATTCCTTCGTGGATAAGTTCGGACATGCTTACAGGTATTGGATTTGGAGGCAACATTCTTACTTTTTTCAGTTTTTTATTAGCTGCATATATTGCTACACCATATCTTTTGCTTGGTGTATTGGGATATGCAATAAGTTGGTTTGGCGATTCGCTCGATGGAAGAATTGCCTACTACCGGCATAAAGAACGAAAATGGTACGGATTCTCACTCGACATAACAGTTGATTGGTTAGGAGTTATTTTAATGGGGCTGGGTTTTGTTGTTTATACTGAAGGACCCTGGGAAATTGTTGGATTTGGCTTTGTGGTAT
>CAIMVD010000346.1 GCA_903844815.1 uncultured Bacteroidota bacterium
AAAACCGGCTTCCGGAGGATGCAGCCTTTATAGCCTCTGCCAGTTTCGTGTATCCAGTCAGGGAAGCAGTGTTGCCGTCAAGGGCATTGCTCCAAGATGTGCCGTCTTTTAGACCGGAACCTCCAGTGGTCACATAAATTACCTGCGAATGCACCGAAAATGTAATCCATAGTGCCGCCATTATTAAAATGAGCTTTCTCATGTTAAATCTCCTTTCTCTTTTTCCCCAGAATACCAATTCATTTGCTTTCTGTTTATCGTGTTTTTAACAGATCAGCCTCTTTAATAAATCACTAGCTGCTTCGTAGCAATGAAATTATTCACCTTCAATCTGTAGAAGTATACCCCCGCTCCCGCCTTTTCCCCGCTTCCAGTCCTGTTGTCCCATTCAATTGTATGAACTCCCACTTTTAGCCTGTCATTCACAATAATCTTTACTAGGTCACCCCTGACGTTGTAGATCTCAAGACGTACACCTGACTCACTTTCAGTTTCGAAGGTAAAGGTGGTCCTGTCTGTCGATGGGTTAGGATAAGCATCACCAAGAACTGTTTTCCCTTCTCTCCGAAAATCTGCTTTCAGCACCGTGGTTCCATTCTTCTCAAAGAGGTCCTTATATCCCTTAGCATATTCTGCCTCTTGTATTTTCCTCTCAATTCCCAACCTGCTATCCCAAAGCCTTAGCTCAAGTTCATTGCCAGCGATGAAACCGTCAGATTCTTCCGTTTCCGCATCATCGAGCGAGGCCGGTGCCATAAAAAAGACGCTTTCTGCATCTTCTATCACCACAGCACCCACGCACACGTTTCCGTCGAATATTCCTATCTCGTCTCCTGCTTTCAGACCTTCACCTCCAAGAGTGGGTTTGGTTATATAGATATTCATGTGATCGAGACCGTTACCGCTCCATGCAGTCTTAAAGTGGCTTGCCGGGGTTTTTATCCTTTCTTCTGCAAAGTATTCTCCCTTTGCGGGGGCGGTTATATTAAGTGTTGTGCCTACACTTGTTTTTACCTTGTAGCCTTTACCCCCGTTAAGGTTCTTAACATTGTCGATCCAGCCAAGCACAGGAAGTTTTTCAATTGCATTTCCCTTTTCATCCTGAACCTTTAAAAGCGTTCCGGCAGTTACCAGTGGATCAAAGGCTGACAGGGCCAACTGCGAGGTCAGTGACGGGTAACCCATTATGTTCCATCCTGCAGAAAGAGGTATTGTATAAGGTAGTACAACAGGTTTACCAATAATTTCAAGTGATGCACCTGTGCTTACCTTGATCTTGTAACCTTCCGTAACGCTCATCTGCCCGATATTGTTAATCCATCCTATGACAGGAAGTTTTTCGATGGCATTACCCTTTTCATCCTGTACCTTTATAAGTATACCGGCTGTTATTAAGGGTTCGAGTATCGATACAAGAGACATATTTGCAGGTTCGGCAGCGAAGGAGAAGATGTTCCAGCCTGCAGCTAGGCTTATAGTCTGGGTTATCATTGTTGTTGCCGACAGATTAAACGAGGCTCCCGCACCTGCCGAGAAGATCCCCTGACCTGAAACATAGGTTGCCTCAACACTGTTTACCTCCGATCCAGTGTCTGAATCCCATACTTTGAAGATTATGTTGTTTCCTTCCGAATATCCATCCTTTTCCGGTGTGTCGGCATCATCCTTCGAAACCGCTATTGCAATGTAACCCGTACCGTTGAGGACCTTCGTAAGAACTCCAACTCCCACGCAAAGGCCTCCGTCAAAAATCCCTATCTCATCCCCCGGCTGAAGATCATGATTGTCAAGCTTTGCAGTGAGGGCATAGAGGTTCATGTGTTCCGTGCCGTTACCCGGCCACCAGGCGGGAACAAAATGGGTGTTTTCGAGTGACGGCAATATTGTAACATTAAATCCCTCTGAAGGGGTGCCGGTTCCGCAGATGTTCTGACCGGCTACCTTTATTTCTGCTGTTCCCGTGAAGGCAGTGCTGAAATCGACTTTTGCCGTTGTCGCCGTACCTGTTATTGTTCCGGCATCAGAAGGAGATATTGTCCAGATATATATTGCTGCATTGTCAATGGCTGTTGTGGTGTACTCCACTAAAGTTTGACCCTTCTTTACGCCTGGGCTGCCGGAGACCGATCCCATGCCAACGGGTGATGTTACCTTAACAGCGCAGGTATCGCTGAAACCACCATCTGTTGAGGTAATTATTATTTTGGCCGTCCCGGGAAGTAGCCCGTAAATCTTCCCGTTCTCAGCATAGGCAATTGTATTGTCGGTGCTTGTTGCAGTAAAGGTTGTATCACGTGCAAAATCAGGAATAAGATTAACACTGAATGGCACGGAGCTTCCGCTGCACAAAGTTACATCCTGCGGGGTTACAGTGACTCCCGAGGCACTCACTTCCTGATAGGAACCAATGCTCACACTCCCTGTTCTGAGGGCTCCCCTCTGGTCGAGGGTGCCGAGGTACTCGGGGTTGCCGTTGCCGATGGCCGGGTTGCCGGGAACACGCTTCAGTCTCATAGTGCGGGTGGAGCCGCCGTTATTGGAGAGTGTGTCGAGCCACAGGGAATAATCTGGAACGGATGATGAAATTATTTCTGTTTTATCCGCACCATAAAGGCGATTAACAAGGATGCTATGTTGGGCATAAATGGATGTATCGGACGGATTAGTTATACTAAATCCTCCGGTAATAATTGTATTATCGAATTTATATTTTTGGTGGTCAAGAGTAGTTGGATCTGATGAATTTGTAGCATCAAAGGTGCCCACAACAGTTGTGCTTAATAAATTAAATGATGTATGATAGAAACCTGCTATTTCACCCTTGATGGTGGAGTTTTTGATATTAAATATTCCTCCATCCTTGGCATAAATTGCGTTTTCGTGTCTTGCCGTATTATTGTAAATAGTTGTTCTTTCAATGTCTGTCACTGACGTCTGGTCTGAGTACAATGCACCGTAACCTGCAGTATAATTATTGCGGAAGACACAATCCGTTATCTTCAGTAAGCTGCACCGGGTCCAGATTCCTGAACCATTTGCAACTAAAAAAAGCTGTAATACAATTCCTTCAGCATCAGGATCGATAGGTAGCAATCGACCCTTTGTTTGATTACCAATAAAGTAACTATTATTAATTAAAATTGTCCGCTCATATCCGTTCCAGCTATAACTGCTTAGTCCTCCGCCTCCGCTTCTGGCAGTGTTATTAATTATTTTACAATTTGATATTAAGGATCTTGATGATGGTGATGATTCAATAAGTATTCCACCGGCATAATTATCTCTTTGAACATAGTTAACCCTTCCCCGGGTAAACCCTCCTTCAGTGCTTGCCATCCCATCGCGAATGGTTATTCCATCAGCAACTGATCGGGTTGAACCCCTAATAACAATTACATGATAACTGTTATCCAATGGATCGTCAGGATTACCAATCTCCCCGCTGAGAATTGTTTCATTCGTATTCCTGTCTCTTGTCAGGGTGTCTGTTCCGCTGACGGAGGCATCAAATCCGCCTACAAGCCTTACATTATTAAGTGAAAAAGTCTTGCCCCTGTTTAATGTGCGAGTAGGTTTATAAGTGCCCTCTGCTACGAATACATTTATTACGTCAATATGATCATAACGGTTTAATACATCAAGAACCCCGACCAGATCTATGGGATCATCCCACGACAAACCCGTTCCGGAATCAGTTGCATTTTGTTTTACGAACCATGAGCGGGACGGACTTGTACCGGTCACAAAAATCGTATCCGAAACAAGAGCATTGTCTTTTGAGGAGGCTATTACAAGGCAATTACCCTGGCTGACAATAGTTATTTTACCGTCATCATCCACAGTTGCGATGTTGTTATTACTGCTCCTCCAATATATTCCCCTGTTTGTGGCATTCCATGGTGCTATCTGGTACTTTGTGCTGATGGTCCATCCCGGGTAACCTGTTACTCTGTTATCAGCGAATAAAATTGACTTTATTCGAATGTTGTCTCCACATCCTATCATATAGGGTGTTTTAATCACTTCGGCCGAATCAGTTCCCGGGATCTTCCAGCCAAGTTTAATCAAATCATAGGCATCAATTTCGTGATGAAGGACCTCGAAATAATACTTGTGGCCGGCCACAAGTTCCTGACTGGATACATTCTGAGTCCAATCAGATTGGAATGAGGTTATATCACTCCTTAATAGAGCATCTTCCTGTGAAGTGTCTGCGCTGAGCCAGAACTGGCCAAAATCATCTGCCGCAAAATAAAATTCATAATTACCAGTTACCGGTGGAACAAGATATCCTCTTACCCTTGTTGAAAAACTATCAAAATCAAGCGGACTTGAAATCTTCAGCTCATCTATATCAATCGTTTCATCCGGAATTTCAGATGAATTTTTAAGAATATTAAAATCCTCAGAAAGGCGATAATTGAATAGTTCCTTCTCTATTTGATTGACAATTATGGTTGTGGTGTCTGTCAATGTTGGATCCGAAACTGATTTAATTATTATCCTGCAAGAACCAGGCCGGATCCCTGTTACCATTCCATTGTTATCGACCAATGCGATTGATGGGTCAGAGCTTGTCATTACGACTTTCCGGTTAGAGGCGTTCCATGGATATACCATGTAACCAGGAATCAGGGAACGGCCTTTTTGGAGCAAAATCTGTTCCTTACCGAACTTTACTATTTTGGGAAGAAGGCCGTCGATATAGTTAATAAGGAAAGTCTTTGAAATGACCTCTGGCACAGTATCTCCTTCCACTGCCCAGCCAAGTTTCAGTCCATCTGATCCCAGATTGTCGTGCTGAAGAATCTCGAAATAGTATTTCTGCTCGGCTATAAGAGTTTGCGACGAAATGTTCTTTTTCCAGTCAGTTTGCGGACTGGCAATATCGCTTTTAAGTTGTGCGTTTGCCGTGGATGTGTCGCTGCTAAGCCAGAACTGGCCTGCATCATCAGCCGAAAAGTAGAAGTTGTATTTCCCGCTTATGGTAGGAATTATGTATCCCCTTATCCATGATGTAAAATGATCAAGCGTATTTAACTGATCTTCTGTTTTCAATGAGTCACGAATTTGATTTTTGTCGGGAACAGGGTTCGTGTTTCTTAGTGTATTGAAATCAAAAGTTTCCTGATCTTTGAATACTTCACATTCGACGCTGCTACGTATATATCTGGGGGAAGCCTGTTTAAGATTTTCAGTTAGAATTGCACTGAAAATATTACTGCCCGGCAACGTCCATCTTATTCCACATTTTCCGGATGTGCCCTGAGAAAGAGAACCCTGGATTTCAAAATAGTATTTCTGACCTTTTTTGAAATAGGCACTGTCAACATAATAGGTAGTATTTTGCCTGGACATGTCATTAACGGTAGGTGGCCAGGCAGAATAAGCTGTGCAGCAGGCAAAAATGTTAGGTTGCCTATGATATTCCATCGAATCGGTACTGAGATGAAACCAACTCCACCCATAAGCCGCCAGAAAGAATTTGTAATATCCGGTTTCCGGAGGCAATAAGTACCCCCTTATCCTGTAAGAATTATTGGATACTCCTTCCGCATCGGAACCCAATGAGTTTATCGGTACAATACTTAATGCACTGTCAGTAGGAGCCGTTTCAAGGGTGAACCGGGGATTGTTGAAATATTCAATATTTACACCCTGTTTGTTAAGGCATGCTTCTCCGGGAACCAGTGGAGACTGTCGCTCATAAGCCCCAATATCAACCGAGGAAAAATGAATGCGGGGATTATCTGCAAAATCAGTTAAAATGCCTTCCGGTATAAAACTGTCATCCCCTTTATCGATAGCCGGCGAATCCCCAAGAATTCCCCAATTAGCATCCAGACCATTAAAAAGGAGTCCTTCTCCCCGAGTTGGACAGATGAATTTAGGATCTACATCATAAATGGTTGGATTTCCTGTATAACCCTGAATTATTGAATTTTTGCATTCGGTTGAAGCATTATACCAGTCGGCTACTCCACCGCCGCCCCATATGATTGAATTATAGACCTTGATAATTGACGACCAATTCAAAACATTCAGACCGGAATTATTAGAAATTGTACAGTTTATTACTGTAACTTTCCCTCCATCAAAAGCTGAAAAAGTACTTATTCCTCCACCATCGCCATTAGTACTTACGTTATTAACAATCAATGAATTAATCACTGTAAGATTAGATCCTGCAAATGTTGAGATACCACCTCCATAAGCAGCAGAATTCCCCATGAATTTTGTTGACCTGATCACGCCAATACCACCACGGTTGTTTATTCCTCCTCCCCAACTGGCATTATTATTAAAAAACATGCACTTTTCAATCAGAATCCTGCTGCTATTGAAAATTCCACCTCCATTGTAGCCAATATTATTCAGAAAATTACAATTCCTCAATGAGAGAAATCCTTCATAATTCTGAATCCCAGCTCCATCTGCTCTGTTAATATTATTATATGCCCCTATGAAATTTATCCCGTCAATGAATGAGTATGTTGTCCAGGATGCTGAGACGGTTTTAAGAATGATCCTTGTATTATCTGTACTGTCTTTCTGATTCCCGATATCCCCGCTGAATATTGTCTGATGCAGGCTGATATTTCGTTCGAGAGTGTCATTTTCCGTACCCGCAAATCCTCCATAAAGCTTTACATCCTGGCCAAGCTCAAACGATTTATCCCTGTCATTATCAGTG
>CAIMVD010000347.1 GCA_903844815.1 uncultured Bacteroidota bacterium
TGTAAGTTTGGAGTTGATTAATCCAATGTCGAAACTACCTTTTAGCTTATTACTATTGCCATCGAGGAAAGTGATATCAGTCACGGAAGATAACCTGCCTCCATATTTTGAAGGGAAAGTACCTTTATAGAAATCAACTCTCTTTACAGCTTCGGGGTTAAATACTGATATGAAATTAAAAAGGTGACCGGTGTTATATACCTGGTTTCCATCGAGAATAAACAGGTTTTGATCCGATCCGCCGCCTCTGACAATCATGCCTGACGATCCTTCATTAGTCGGAGCGACGCCTGGCAGCGTAGTCAGAGCTTTTATCATATCAGTTTCGCCACCCAGCGCAGGTAATTCTTTAAGTTTAAACATTGGAAGACTTATTCGGCCTTTCAGGAAGTCACTTTCAGTTTTAAAGGATCGTATTTGAACTTCGCCGAGGATAATTCCGGCGTTAAGGCTGATCTTTAATACAGTATCCTGTACAAGTTTAAGTTTATATGATATTTGTTCAAAGCCTACATAAGAGATTTGAATGATTTTGAACCCTTTTTCAAGTGTGAGGCTGAAGAATCCTCTGTTATTTGTTACAGTTCCGCTATAAGTAGCGCTGTCATAAACATTAGCCCCAACAAGAGTTTCTCCTGTGATATGGTCAATAACAAATCCGGAAATTGTTGCTTTCTGGCCGATTGCAGGGAGTAGCAGGCTGGCTAAAAGTAATATAAGGAATGCATTTTTCAAAAGCGATGAAATATTTAAGAATACAGCCGGTTATGGCTGTATTCTATTGTAATCATAATTAGAAATCTACTATACATATTCTGACTATTTCCCATAGGGATCAGATTCACAGCATATTTCAGCAGTTATGCCTGCCATACCCTGATGAGTGTATATGTTACAATTTATCCAATTAAAAATTCCCTGATAAACTCCTATATCCTCTGTTACAGTTCCTGTATCAACAGTATCTCTATAATAGATATGATAATTGCCCGTATTAGTGAGAGGATATATAGTTATCTTTGATATCCCGTTGTATAGGGAAACACTATAATTCAAGGATAAGCTGTTATTAGTGCTATATGTTTTCCAACCAAATATTCCCTTCTTTTCTGCAATACCTTCATTCCATACATCAGATTGATAAGTATAAGTGCCGTTGGTTTCAGGCCAAATTGTTACAATTACATAACTATAAATTGTTGCCCTCCTGTCTCCCCCATTATAAATTGGTCCTACTTTATGATAATTGCTACAATAGACTGATTTTGATGGTTGCTGAAGATTGTATTTCAGAATTTTAATATTATCATCTTCTTTATCAGTTACTGTGGTCGATAAAGCCAGTTTTACATTGGAGTTGTTAATTATTATTTGACCGTCTTCAGCAAATTTGTATAAACTTTTACCAATTTGAACAATCCCATCCCTATTTATAACCGGATAAACTATTTTATTAAAAACCTTAAACTGCGAAATACTTCCTTTTGCCAACAAATCGCTATGTTCTAAAATGAGATTATTATAAACAGTTTCATCTGTCGCATATTCAATACATTCATAATAATTTTCCTGTATTGTGAAAAGACTAAGGAATCCCACTTCTGATTTATAACCTTTCACCCGATCTATCGGCAATTTATTTAATGAATCAACAACAGAGAAGAACTATTTAATATCCTTAAAACTCAAAAACTCTAAATTAGCGGACTCTGATTTAATTGTGGTTTCGCTTATTTCCTTTGAACAGGAACTTATAAGTAAAAGAATAATTTGTAGGTAGAATACTTTTTTCATTTTTATTAATATTGCGACAAAAAATATCTATACAATTGGTTATAACCTCCAAATGTTTAATACTTTTATCATGTTTTTACTGAGCCTTATCCTGTCAAAAATTATTTCTCACACAATAATTGGGATAGGGCTCCTTTACTTTACATTTTGCTTTATAAGAAAGTTGATAAACTCCCTTTTCTATCATAATTCTTAAAAATGGTAGAAGTTGATTATTAGGTATACTTTTTATGTTTGAATTTTTTGCGATTAAGTTGAGTTTTATTTCCCTACAAATCAAATATAGTCCCTTTGTCACACAAAACAATCAATATATTTAAACAATAATTTTAATTTATATTGATTCTAAATAAAGCCATTGTTGCAAATGCAATTTCTTATTTTACTTCGTATAGAATTAAAATATCGCTGCAATTAGAATTAAATATTCAATAGATGTATGAAAAAAACATTCCTCTTTTTCACTCTCATATTGTTAACCACTAGTTGTTCAGAGCATAAAATCCAAAAGCTTGTATCCCCTGGGGGAAACATCATCCTTACATTGTTGTTCAATCCCGATAAAAAGACCGCAGGATCTCCATCATTTTCACTGATGTCAGGGAACAAAGACATCCTTCTCCCCTCTACAATTAACCTTATGACATCGAAAAATGCTGAAGTCGCAGATTATGACCTTATTAAAGTTGAAAGAACAACTGTTAAAAACAGCTGGACAAATAATTTCGGGGAGAGAAAAGATATCCCTGATAATTATAACCAGGTAAAAATCTTCCTTGAAAACAACGATTTAAAAATAAACCTGATCATCCGTGCTTATAATGAAGGTGTTGCATTTTCATACGAATTCCCCCAACAGGATGGAACCGATTCATTAACCATTTATGATGAAAATGTATCTTACAGGTTTGCATCCGACTACCTGTCATGGTCGGCGCCTCTCGCCCAGGCTCAGTACAAACATGTTCCGCTGTCCAAAATCGATAAGGGCTGTGAAAGGCCACTCGTTATAGAAATAGATGAAAACAATACCATTGCACTTGCCGAGGCAAAACTCGTCGATTATGCGAGGATGAAATTTGAACCGGATACCACTGAGCGTTTTTCAATAAGAAGCAGACTCGATGGCATTGTAAGAAAGAAACTGCCCTTTCAGTCACCATGGAGGGTTGTTATAATCGGAAAGAATGCGGGCGATCTTCTCGAAAAAAACTATCTCTTACTGAATCTGAATGATCCTTCAGCCATTGAAGATGTTTCATGGATAAAACCCGGTAAAGCCTTGAGGGAAGTCACCCTTACAACTTCCGGAGCGAAGGCTGCAATCGACTTCACCTCCTCGCATAACATGCAGTATGTTGAATTTGATGCCGGATGGTACGGACCCGAGTACAACGATGCTTCCGATGCCAGGGCCGTTAATCTCGATCCTGCCCGGTCGAAAGGACCATTGGATATGGAGGAAGTAACAAGTTATGCAAAGTCAAAAAATATAGGAATCCTGCTCTACGTAAACCGCCGGGCTCTCGAAAAACAACTTGATGAACTGCTTCCGATATATCAGAGATGGGGAATAGCAGGCATTAAATTCGGATTCGTTCAGGTCGGCAGCCAGGAGGTAACAACCTGGCTTCATGAAGCGATAAGAAAGGTTGCTTCATACAAAATGGTTGCGGATGTCCATGATGAATACCGTCCGACAGGCTATGCCCGGACCTACCCCAACTGGCTCACTCAGGAGGGAATCAGGGGAGATGAGGAGAGCCCTTCCAATTCTCATACCCTCATAACTATGTTCACACGCATGATTGCAGGTCAGGGTGACAACACTATCTGCTATTACAATGAAAGAGTTGATAAAAAGATGGGATCGCACGCCTCGCAGCTAGCCAAGGCAGTCTGTATTTTCAGCCCCCTCCAGTTCATGTACTGGTACGATAAGGCCTCTCCGTCACTTGAGAAGAAAGATGGTCTGTGGGGAACAACAAATTACATCGGCAATGAGCCAGAACTTGAATTTTTCGATAAGGTCCCAACTGTTTGGGACGATACTAAAGTCCTTTATTCAAAGATTGGCGAATATGGAGTAATTGCAAGAAAAAAAGGAAGTGACTGGTTCATTGGGGGAATAAACGGAGAAACAGCAAGGGAGCTTGATATTAATTTTTCGTTCCTTGAACCCGGAAAGAAATATCTGGCAAAGATTTATTCAGATGACCCAGCCGTTCAAACCAGGACTCATGTCAGAATTGATACCCTTGAAATTACCTCTGAATCTGTTTACAGAGCGAAACTTGCCGCCAATAACGGGATTGCATTGCATGTCTTTTTAAGAGCTGACTAAACAGCATGTAACTCTATCGAAGAATATGATAGAACACGGATTAAACAGATAAGGACGGATTTTCACGGATCAAGTTTTGCTGGCGCCGATTTGCAATCGGGGCCAGGTATAAGATAAGCGTTCATTTTGAAGGTTTTGTCACGGATTGCAAATCCGCGCCAGCTTGATGATTAAACGCGCAGAGTTATAACGCTGTATAATAATACTTTGCGTTCTTTGGTTTAAACCAGCGATTTCAGCAGGGGCTGGCGCCGATTTGCAATCGGGGCCATTGTAATGGCAGTAACTGCCCAAGGAATGTACCGTTAATAATTTGTCTATTAATAGTGTAATTTGAATATTAAAGTTTAAATTTACACTATAAAACGCATTATGTATATTAATCGTTTCATTGAGACAGATGTAAACAGGAGTATCGAAACATTCCCGGTAACTGCTATTCTGGGGCCTCGTCAATCCGGAAAGTCAACTCTTGCCAGGCACATAATTTCCCATGTATAAGATAAGCGTTGATTTTGAAGGTTTTGTCACGGATTGCAAATCCGCGCCAGCTTGATGATTAAACTCTGTGGTGAA
>CAIMVD010000348.1 GCA_903844815.1 uncultured Bacteroidota bacterium
ATATTCTTACCCCCCTGCCCCCCAAGGGGGGATTTAAGAACACCCCCCCTGGGGGGTTGGGGGGTAAAAACACAAGAAAGTAGAGTGGTCTCGGTGGCAAAATACTCCTTCCATGTTTGGTAATAATATTCCTTAACTAAACGCTATTGATTCACATTTATAAAAGCTGATTTTCCCGATACAATTTATGACCTCCTTTACCTATCTTTGACCGTATTTCAACAACCATAAAGATAAGATGTCACAAGTAAGAGTACGTTTTGCACCCAGTCCTACCGGCCCCCTTCATATTGGAGGAGTAAGGACAGCACTTTATAATTACCTCTTTGCAAAAAAAACCGGAGGCACATTCATATTGAGAATAGAGGATACTGACCAGGCCAGATTTGTTGAAGGGGCTGAGGAATATATAATGGAAGCTCTAAAGTGGTGCGGGATTAAAGTAGAGGAGGGAATTGAGGAAGGAGGCAGCTGCGGCCCTTACCGTCAGAGCGACAGGAAAGAGATCTACAGGCAATATGCCGATCTGCTTGTTGAAAAGGGGGATGCTTATTATGCTTTTGATACTACTGAAGAACTCGATTATCTGAGAAGCGAATCGGAAAAAGCAGGCAACACATTCATTTACAACGCCGGGACAAGGGATAAGCTTAACAACTCACTTTCGCTTGATTCTGCTGTGTGGAATAAGAAGCTCAGCGACCATGAGGCCTGTGTGATCCGTTATAAGATGCCGCTCAGTGAAGATATCCACTTTAATGATATTATACGTGGCAATATAGTCGTGAATACCGGTACTCTCGACGATAAGGTATTGTTTAAGTCGGACGGGATGCCCACGTATCACCTGGCTAATATTGTCGACGATCATCTCATGCTTATCAGTCACGTTATCAGGGGTGAAGAGTGGCTTCCATCGCTTCCTCTGCATATAATGCTTTACAGGTCATTTGGCTGGGATGCCCCATTGTTTGCCCATCTTCCGTTGTTGCTGAAGCCTGACGGGAAGGGAAAGCTGAGCAAGCGCGACGGTGACAAAATGGGATTCCCCGTCTTCCCTCTTTTCTGGCCCTATGGCGAAACGGCGAAGGGTTATCGCGAGGAGGGCTACTATCCCGAGGCATTCGTAAACATGCTTGCCCTGCTGGGATGGAACCCCGGTACAGAACAGGAGATCTTTACAATGGAAGAACTGGCTGAGGCATTTTCACTCGACAGGGTAGGGAAGTCAGGGTCACGTTTTGATCCGGAGAAGGCCAAATGGTTTAATCACCAGTATCTTATAAAGAAACCTGTTGAAGAGCTTGCAATGGAGTTCAGGGAATTCCTGCGAAGCCATGGATATCACATTGATATTATCCGCCTCGACATACTCATAAACCTTGTTAAGGAAAGAGTTAGCTTTGTGAAGGATATCTGGGATCAGACTGATTTCTTCTTCAAGGCACCGGATAATTATGATCAGGAAGTTATAAAGAAAAGATGGAAGGAAGAGACCCCTGCAACTCTTCTTGAATTAAGGTCTCTTCTCTCATCAACTGACGACTTTACCCCGGCAGGAACTGAAGCAGCCGTTAAGGCCTGGATAGAAGAGAAAGGATATAACATGGGAGCCGTAATGAACGCATTCAGGCTTGTGATAGTCGGTGCCTCGCGGGGGCCTCATATGTTTGATATTATCAGCTGGATAGGAAAGACAGAAACTCTTAGCCGGATCGACAAGGGGCTTTCGGCTATTGGCAGATAAGGATATGAATTTTCCGGATCACGGAGACTATATAAATATTCACACTCACGGGGGAAAGAGTTCTCCCGGAATTTTTATTGTTGAAAGCCTGATGGCACATGAAGGTCTTCAGCCCCTGGACATTCCCGGAACTGTTTTTTCGTATGGAATACATCCCTGGTTTCTCAATGAAGGGAATTCAGGGGAGATGTTAAACCGGGTCCGCGATAATTCAGGCTTTTCGTCAGTGGTTGCTCTTGGTGAAGCAGGATTTGATAAGCTTCGCGGACCTTCTCCTGACCTTCAGTATAAAATATTCAGCGAGCAGGTTAAAATAGCAGAAGCCCTTTCAAAGCCTGTTTTTATTCATTGCGTCAGGGCATGGGATGAACTGCTGGTGGCGCATAAAAATCTCAGGCCTAAAAACAAATGGATTATTCATGGCTTCAGGGGAAGCAGGGAACTGGCCGCACAGCTAATTTCGAAAGGATTTTACCTCTCATTCTGGTTCGATTTTATTATAAGGCCTGAATCATCTGACCTGATCAGGAGCCTGCCGGTTAACAGAATTTTCCTTGAAACCGATGGGGCGGACATTGACCTAAGGAAGATCTATGATAAAGTTGCAGCAGACCTTGGCATTCCGGTTGAAGAGCTTATAAGGATCATTCACGGTAATTTCTATCTTGTTTTTAAGTAATATGAGTATCGGGAACCACTAGTAATAGTCTTTAAAGAAACTAAAGCCATCTGGCAGCTACTTAACAGCTTTGCATTCATAACATTAAGAACCCGAACGAAGCGTGGGATCTTAGTCTTCCTTTATTGCTGAAAATGAGTACTAATTATATTTGTGAGCTGAATAATTCTCTGGTTATTACTCACTAATGATAGTAATATTTAATTTTATCAAGGCAAAAATATGTTTAATATTACATTTTATCAAGGCAAAATAATCATAGATATTTAAATTAATCAAGGCGAAGTTGTAACTTATTACCAAAGCCAAAGATTCCAGACCTTAGCGAAGCCGGAAAATGCATCTTAATTTTTTTTTTCTGGTGAATACCTGCGTAAAAAAACGGACCGCCAACCAGGCAGCGCTTATTTAACACTCTGATTTGTAATCACATAAAATTCCTCACCTCGCCAGGATTAACAATTCATTTGGGCGATCATGGTGCAGGGAATAGTAAAAAAAATTCAGATCCCTGATTCTCAATCGATTTGACCACGATTTCTCCGCCATGCTTTTCAACAAATTCTTTACAGAGCAGCAACCCCAGGCCGGTACTTGCCTCCTTATTTGTGCCGGTCCGTTTTGTATTGACATCGATGCGGAAAATGTTTTCAACCATCTCATTGTTCATACCGATTCCGGTATCTTTCACCGAAATGACAATCATATTATTTTCTGCCGCTTCAGCTGCAATGCTTACCCTGCCTCCGTTGCGTGTAAATTTTATACTGTTCGAGAGCAGGTTGCGTATTATGGTCTGAAGCATATTTGAGTCGGCAAATACCTGTAATTCATCAGAGATTTCCATTATAAGACTGATAGATTTTTCTCTTGCCGATTCCGTTGCTAAACTTAAACATTCTGTTATTATATCCTTTAAAACGAGGTTTTGCGGAATGAAAGTTGTATTTCCACGGACCATTTGTGACCATTCCAGCAGATTTTGCAGCAAATCGTAGGTATTCTGTGCCGAGCTGTACAGGGCTGAAGCCATTTCCTTATTCTGGTCATCAGTTAGTATTTGCGGCTCATTTGCAATTATTTTTGTCAGCCCCAGGAATCCCCCCAGTGGACCACGAAGGTCATGGGCAATAATAGAGAAAAATTTATCCTTTGTGACATTAAGCTCCTGAAGCTCTTTATTCAAATTCAGAAGAGCCATGCTTTGTTTGTGAAGTTTCAGATGAGTGCTTACGCGGGCTATTACTTCTTCTGCCTGAAAGGGCTTATTGATGTAATCGACCCCGCCCAGAGTCAGTGACTTTACAATTGCGCCTGTATCGCCCATGGCGCTGATAAAAATTACAGGAATATCTGCTAATCCGGCGTTTGCCTTCAGGCGGCGGCAAACTTCAAATCCGTCTATCCCCGGCATCATGATATCAAGCAAAATCAGGTCGGGTTTTTCTTTTTCGGCTACCTCCAGTGCCAGTTCTCCATTAATAGCCGACCGGATTCTGTACCCCTCATCATGAAGGATACCACCTAATAATTTCAGATTTGCAGGCACATCATCAACAAGAAGGATACTGGATGTTTTCTGATCTGCCTCTATATGGGATTCCTTTTCAATCATATTAATTCAATATTTTTTTGAAGTATTCATAGTCATAATTATCGGCCCTGAATGCAAGGGTTATTGCAAGTGCTGAATTCTTGAAATCTATACTGTCGATAAGTTTTCCTAGCAGAATAAAATCGGCACTCTCAGCGGCATCCTTCATTTGTATTACAAGTTCCCCGGGTAGTTTTGCAATGTCCTGTTTAACAATTTCATCATTTATCGCAGATCCGGACTGTACTTCAGTGATTGGATTTTCTTCGAAGATATACTTAATGCCAAGGACATTGCCGATGGCTTCAAACAGCTCATTTTCACGGAAAGGTTTGCGGATATAGCCCTGGATCTCAAGTGCAAAGGCCTTCGTTTTCTCATCTTCAAATGGACTGGCAGTTACCGCGATTATCGGTGTATGTTTTCCTTTTTCCGTTGATTTGATCAGGCGTGTCGCTTCGTAGCCATCCATTACAGGCATGCGCATGTCCATCAGGATCAGGTGCGGTTCGCACTGTTCAAACTTTACGATGGCATCTGCTCCGTCGACGGCTTCGCTGGTTTCGAATCCGGCCAGGCTGAGAAAATTACCCAGAACCTTTCTGTTCTCTTCTTTATCATCGGCAATCAGCACGCGATAGGAGCCCCGGGGATTATCAATTCCGGTTACCCGTTTCTTTATTACAGTTTTTTGAACTTCAGGTTCTCCTGCCCTGATTTCCACTTTGACTGTAAACACCGAACCCTTGCCTTCTTCACTTACAACGGTTATATCACCCCCCATTAACAGGGCCAGATCGCGGCTCAGGGCCAGCCCCAGGCCTGTTCCTCCGCTGTTTTTGATGCCCGCAGTTGTCTGTTCGAACTGTTTAAAAAGTTTCCCCAGTTCATTTTTAGCTATACCCACGCCTGAATCCTGAATTTCGACCACCAGGATCTTTGTATCCTCATTTTTTTCATCAACACGGGAACGCACAGTAATGCCGCCTTCAGTGGTGAATTTAACGGCATTACTGATGAGGTTGATCAGGATCTGGCGTAATTTGTTTTCATCTGCTTCTATATACTGCGGAAGGTTACCTTGAGTTTCAAAAATAAGCTGAAGCTGTTTGGACAGGACCCGTTCTTTGAACAACATCTGTATGTCGTTCAAAAGTGAATAAAAATCAAAACTAGCCGGGTTCAAAACTGAACGGCCGGCCTCAATTTTCGACAATTCAAGAATGTCGTTGATTAGCAGCAGCAAATGCTCGCCTGCACGATGGATTGAATTGCAATATCCCTGTTGGTGGGCGGTCAATAATTTTTCCCGTCTCATCAGCTGAGAAAAACCAATTATCGAGTTGAGGGGGGTCCTGATCTCATGCGACATGTTGGCAAGGAAGATACTTTTTGCCTTGTTGGCGACTTCTGCCTCGGATTTAGCTTTTAAGAGTGCTTCTTCAGATTTCTTTTTTGCTGTAATGTCGGTGTCGGTACCACGATACCCTGTTAAATTTCCTTTGTCATCTTCTATTGGAATTCCATTGGTCGACATCCATAAGATCTGTCCGTCAATGGCTTGTACTTCATTCTCCAGATCATGGAATGACAGTTTTAGTGCGAAGGCTTCAAAAGCTCCTGCCTTAAAGTCTTCACGGCCCTGATCGGGATGCAGATCGTAGAAGTGTTTTTTGCCGATAAGTTCCTGTGGATCATAGCCAAGTATATCCGTGACCGGATCACTGAGAAAGGAATAAAGGCCTCTGGCATCGACTTCCCAATGAATTACCCGGCTGTGGCGGGCAAGCAAATCGAAGCGGACCAAACTTTCTTTCAGTTCGGTTTCCATCTTCTTGAGTATGGTAACATCGCGACTGATTGACAGAATATTAGCAGGTTTTCCGTTTTTATCAAAGAGAACCGCAGATTTTATATTTAAAATGAAACGGCTCTGATCTTTTTTTATACCAATGTATTCGGTAATGGGATTCAATACTTCGCCTGACAATAATCTGCGGATGTTGTCGGCTAAAATATGATGTTCTGAAGGGTCAATAAAATCAAAGACAGATCTTCCAAGGTATTTGTTTTTTTCTTCCGGGCTAAACCCATGGATTAAGGCATATTCGTCAGAAATAAACTCAATCCTGCCATCCAGCGAAAACAGTCCGATGCCGTCGGGTGAAGCTTTTATTATGGCTTCCCATTTTCTACTGGTTTCAATTACCGCAATTTCGGCTTCATTTCGTGAAGTAATGTCTCTGCTGATCCCAAGAATTCCTATCAAAGTTCCGTCATAGTCCCAATAGGGTGTTTTAAGGGTGTCCAGGAGTGCCTTTCTCCCGTCAGGATAGGTAACCCATTCTTCGTTGTGGCAGGGTTGCATGTTTTGAAGCATTTCCCGGTCGTGGCGCCTGAACGAATCGGCAACCTTCCTGTCAAAAAAGTCGTAGTCAGTTTTCCCGATTATTTCATTTCTCGATTTACCGATTAATTCCACAAACGGGGGGTTACATCCCAGGTAAATACCCTCCATGTCTTTGAAAAAAATTATATCAGGGATGGAGTCAAGCAATGAGTTGATCAACACGGATTGCCGGGCTCTTTCCTTTTCGGCTTTTTTACGCTCTCCAATGTCTAAAACCAGGCCGGTAACTTTTTGGGGTTTACCATGTAAATCTTTTTCAGTAACAGCTCCAATATCATGGCACCATTTGTAATCTCCTGTTTGAGTCAGAATGCGGTATTCAAAGTCATATTTATCGGCTTTCCCTTCCAGATGCCGCCTCATGGCATTAATTGCCTTATCATGATCGTCGGGATGGAGCAAATTAGTAAAATCGGTATAATGGCTGAACTGTTCAGGAGGGTAGCCAAGCATCTCCGTTTTTCGTCTGTCAAAAATAACGTTTCCCGTTGCAGAATCTATTTCCCACCAGGCCATATTTCCTGATTCCAGCGTGGCATTTAACCTTGAGGTATATTCATGTAGCTCTTTTTCGTGTAGCTTATTGATAATGACAAGCCCCAGATGGTTAGCAAGACTGTTGATCAATGCTCTTTCTTCCTTCAGGAATGGTCCTTCATCTTCTGTGGGCAGCTCTTTCGTATAGGCCACCTCGATCATTCCCAGCATTTTCCCCTTTACGCTGATGGGTGCAGATAGTTTCCATACGGGATTTATATAGTTTTCAGAATGTGTTTCAACCCCTTCAATCACTATCCTGCAACAGGCAGCTTCAGGATATAGCCAGCTTTTAGGAAGGGAATCGGTTAGTTCCTGATAGAAAGCAGTCAGTGATAAATCCTGTCTTTCCGCCAACTTGTTCATTAAGTAAAAAGCCTCGAGTTCTTTGACACGTTCTTCAAGCTTAAGTTCAACAATCCTTCGGTCGGTAACATTGTTAAGGGTTGCAAGAATGGAAGGCAATCCTTTATAGATAACCGGCATGCCCTGAACTTCCAGATCCATAACTGTTCCATCGAGTTTAAAATATTTTGATTCGATCATGGGCGCAGGAATGCCTTCCTCGCTGGCTCTGCGTATACGCTCCTTTATTATCTGATGATAGTCAGGATGATGCCAGCGCATGACAGGTGACCCAACAAGATCCTTCTCCGAGGTTGCCCCAAAAAGTTTAATGGCTGCCGGATTTACATATAATATTTTCATCTCCCGGTGAACAATGACAGCATAAGGCGCCCATTCAATCAGGGCGAAATCAAATAACTCTATAGCATCCCCGACAGAAGATTTTGCCAGCCGGAGCTCTTCGTTCTCCATTTCAAGCTCTATCTTGCGTTCCTCAAGCTCGTTAATCAGTTTAAGCATTTCGTCCTGAGAAAGATTGTTGCCGTCTTTTTTATTCATTATTTCAAATATTTGTAATAAGCAACCAGGGTCTCATAAACATTAATTGCACTGAACGATTCCTTTATATCAAGGGGGTAATAAGAATAGGAGGATTTTGGTGAAAAATGTCGCGATAAATATATTTAATGATTAATTGAAAACCAAATTACCTTTCTCTGGTATGGCATTAATAATCAATAATATACTGAAAAGTTATTTTAAACTTATACTTTACCTGGTCAATTGCAGCTCAATATTGCTGAATTTCAAATTGGCCACAGAGCTTACAATATTGCATATACAGGCTTATGCAATGACTCATTGCCACAGACAGAAAAGCGACATATAGGAAGGAAAAAAGTGAGAATCCGGGAAGAAGTGAAAAAAGCACTAAAATGATCTTACTTCTCTGATTTCTTATAGCTTATCGACAATCCTCCGCCATCGTAATTTATGGTGGTTTCATAGTTTTTAAGGCTTCTCACATATTGCAGGAACTCGGCCTGACCGCCATAATCGCGACCTCTGCCCGAGATATTATGGGCAGTAAAACATCCGCCAACTTTAAGCTTTGGTTCCACGTCGGAGAAATAATTTTTATACCATTCTTTGTCGGCATCGCTGAATACGAAATCGAAGGGTCCTTTCAGCTCCTTTACAAGATTATGGGCATTAGCGAGCCTTGCGTCGATATAATCCGATACCCCGGCCTTCTTAAAGTTCTCGAGGGCTTTCTTATACCGCGATTCATCTATGTCGATTGTGATAAGTTTGCCTCCTGTTTTACTAAGAGCCCATGCCATCCAGATTGCCGAATGTCCGGTCGATGTTCCTATTTCGAGGGCGCTTTTATAATTTCCCTTCAGGATAAGGTTATAAAGCAGCTGTCCGTCGGCCGATGGCACATTCATATCATACCACTGACCCGTATGGTCGGAGAGAAACTTCTTTACCCTTTCATCAGGGAGAGGATCTTTACCGGCCGACTGCGCGGTAAGAGCTCCCGGAAATAGCAACGACCATACAAGCAGTGTAAGTAATAGTCTGAAAATATTGAGATTCTTCATTCTTGTCGTTCATTAAATGATTTTTCCAAACGCAAAAATATGACAAAAAATAAAGTTAATACATTCCTCCGATTATTCCCGGAGAGAAGAGTGAATTTTATTTTATAACTTTCCGGGAGAATAGCTTCCGGTCAAATCTAAAAATCATCCGACATGAAAAGATCTGAGGGAAAAATATGGTTAAATCCGCTTTTTCTGGCAATAGCACTTTTTACCTTCATCACCCATCTTCTTATAATAAACAATCTGGAATTCCACAGGGATGAACTTCTCTATTTCTCCCTCGGGCAGCATCCGGCGACTGGCTACGCTTCTGTTCCGCCCCTGATCGGATGGCTCGCAATGGCTATGCAGAAGCTTTTTGGATTCACCCTGTTTGCAGTACGATTAATGCCTGCCCTGGTGGGAGGAATTATGATATTAATGGTTGCATCGCTTGCTAAGGAGTTGGGAGGGTCGGACTATGCCTCCCTGCTTGCTGTTACTGGTCTGTCTGTTTCAACGTTCTTCATGCGTACCTATACACTCTTCCAGCCTGTATTCATGGAGATCTTCCTTTGGACCATATGTATTTACCTTATTTTAAGATATATAAATACTGAAAAGGACCAATTTCTGATAATGTTTGGCATTACTGCAGGAATTGCATTGCTGAATAAGTATCTGGCAGGATTACTTTTTGCCGGGTTAATTGTAATTATTCCATTTACGGTTCACCGGTCAGTTTTCAGGAAGAAGAATTTTCTGATAGCTATTCTCACCGGTTTTGTGATTTTCCTTCCCAACCTTTTATGGCAGATCCGGAAAGGATTCCCGGTGTTCCGGCATATGTCGGAGCTGTACGATACCCAGCTTGTTCACATGGACGCACCTCTGTTTCTGAGGGAACAGCTTTTAATGCCCTTTACCGGTAGTATATTGACCCTGGCAGGTATTATTTTTCTTTTCAGGAAGGAAGCCGGGAAGTTCAGGTTCCTCGGGTTTCTTTCAGTTTTTGTAATAGCCGGACTTTTGTTTCTCAAGGGGAAAAGTTATTACACTCTTGGTGTTTTTCCCCTTCTGATCGCTGCCGGTGCAGTAGCATATGACCGGTTGATTAAACGGGGTTGGGTGAGGATTATGTTACCCTTGTTACTTGTTTTGTTAACAATTCCGGTAATACCAATGGGGATGCCGATTATGGACCGGGAAGGCCTTAAGGAGTATTTCAGGGGACTGGAGGAAACATTGGGGTTAACAGAGGGAAGAAGGTTTGAAGACGGGTCAATACATACGCTTCCCCAGGATTATGCCGATATGATCGGGTGGGAGGAGCTTACATCGGTTACAGCGCAGGCATATCAATCGGTCAGCGATAAGAAATCCTGCTTCATCTATTGCGAAAACTATGGACAGGCTGGTGCCATAACCGTTATAGGAAAAAAATACGGTCTTCCCGAAGCGGTTTGTTTCAGTGAAAGCTTCAAGTATTGGTTCCCTGAATCATTTTCACCTGATATAAAGTCATTTATCTATATTAACGATGAGTTGGGCGACGATGTGAAGGCACTTTTCCGGAAAGTTACAATCATGGGCAGCATTACCGATCGCGATGCAAGGGAATTCGGAACCACCGTTTGGCTTTGCGAAGAGCCGGTTGCGAGTTTCAATTCATTCTGGGTGGAAAGGACAGAAGGAATAGTAAAAAGCAGATAAATCGCTTTCACATCCTTGCTTTTTACCCCAGTCACATTGGCGTCAGTCTAAGATTTTAATGGGAGAAACGGAGATTGAAAACTCTCCCCTCCTTTTAAAGCTAATCTTTCATCACATCTTTTTTCTCTCTGGCAATATTGTTGAGGTTTCTGCTCATTGATTAGAATGAGTTAAAAAAATATTTGTTTCTGCGAGAGTAAGATCCCTCAACTCATCCACTTCATAACCATTTAGTTAGAGATATATCCCCGGGTGGATGAGTTTCGGGATGACAAATTATTTGTGTGCATGAGGGGGGAAGGAACCAGCGGC
>CAIMVD010000349.1 GCA_903844815.1 uncultured Bacteroidota bacterium
AGTAAAATATGTGGAAAAAAAGATCACGATAAACTTTTTTCCGGAAGGAGGTTCGCTTGTGAACAACGTACCGTCAACAGTAGCGTTTAAGGCTGTTGATAATCTTGGCGTTGGATGTGATGTGTCAGGTAAAATTTATTCGTCAGATGGAAGCCTGATCACTACATTCAAATCCACTCACCTTGGAATGGGCAAATTTTTTCTTAAACCATCTTCGGGTTTGAATTACTATTCTATAACCAGGGGTGCAGATAGTATTGATATCAGGACTGACTTTTCAGCAAGCTTTCCCTTAGGTGTTACTTTAAGCGCCGCTATAAATCAGGATAACGAGTTATTGATTACAACCAAGACAAACGCTGAGACTCTGGCACTCATTTCAGAACATGAAATGTTACTTGGTATTTCAATACGAAAGGAAGTTATTAATACAATTCCCTTTAGAATCAAATCTCTTGTTACAAGTTTTGTTGTTCCAACCGGTTATCTTCCCGAAGGAATAGTAATGTTGACCCTTACTACCCGTGAAGATCTTCCTCTTTCTGAAAGGCTTATCTATTTAGAAAGAGAGGCCCCGTTAAAAATGCTGATCGAAACGGATAAACACCTGTATAAAAAAAGGGAACAGGTTAATCTTAAAATCTCTTTATCAGGAGATTCAACGATTGACAGAGAAGGAAATTTCTCCATGGCTGTTGTTGATGAAACCTTCATAAATAATACATCTCAATACCCCAGGACTATATCCTCCTGGTTTCTGCTTGAATCCGATGTTCGCGGATCTGTTGATGAGCCGTCATATTATTTCGATCCGTCAAATCCCGACAGAATAAAAAATATGGATCTTCTGCTTCTGACGCAGGGCTGGCGTGATTTCGCATGGAAGTATGATACAGTTTTATTCCTTCCGGAAAATGGGTTTAGTGTATCGGGTAGATTAAGAAATTTCAATAAAAACAAACCAATAGAGGGTTCAAGGATAAGTGTGGGAATTTTCGGCAGTACAAGTTCATTTTTTACCACCCTGCCTGTTGACTCAACCGGCAGATTCAATTTATCAGGCGTTGACATGACAGGTGATGCTAGATTAATTGTAAGCGGGATTGATAAAAAGGACCAGATGAAGGGTTTGTTGATTTTGGATTCGGCTGATTATGATACGCCAATTGTATCTGATAGTCTGTCTATTGTTTCTGTCTTTACTGAAAAAGATAATTCAAAATTAAAATCCTATTATACATTTAATGAGGGAATATTGAAAAAATATAAACTTTCAGATACGATCAGGATTGGAGAGGTAAATATTATTTCTGAACGTCATAAAGATCCTCAAACAGTTAAAGTAGAAAGCAGCCGTTCAAAATATGGTACCCCCGAGGGTGAACTGATTGTTACCGAACAGATGAAAAGTTATAACAGCGTGCCGGAGCTTATTAGTGGCAGAATTCCGGGAGTAGAAGTTTTAGGAAAGTATCCAAATTTCATAATCAGAATCAGGGGAGCTTTTAGTCTTCGTGGAGATCCAAAGAGCCCGCTTGATGAATCTGGTACTCTGCCTCTTATACTTGTTGATGGTAACCAGGTTCGCTTTGAAGAAATAAACAATATTCCGGTTAATTTCATTGACAGGATCGATGTATTAAAATCTGTTGGAGCAACCTCTGTTTTTGGCATGAAGGCATCATCCGGAGTTATTAATTTAATTACCAAAACAGGCGGAAGTTCAGGAATTAAAACACCGGTGGAATACTCAACAAATACCAGGTTTTCAGGGTATAATGCACCACGTATTTTCTATTCTCCACAGCATTTACAGGATACAAATTCAGAACCTAATCCTGACCTGCGGTCAACCATATACTGGAATCCAAATATAAACCTGGAGGGTACAAATGAAGTAATTCTGAATTATTACAACGGAGATAATTCATCATTAATCAGAGTTATTGTTGAGGGTATTACAACAAGCGGCATTCCGGTAACCGCGAAAGCTGAATACGAAGTCAGATAAACCAAACAGCCTGAATTTTTTGCAATGAAAAAAATAATCTTATTCCTTTTGTTCCTCAGTTTTTTTCAAGCCAGTCAATCTCAAATTGTAAAAGGGACTTTACACGATAAGTCTGATAATCAGGTTATAAATTTTGCATCAATCTATATAAATGGAACCTCTGTAGGTACCCATTCAGACCAGAACGGTTATTTTGAACTGGATATTTCAAAATATAGTTCATTGCCATTGACAGTAAGTGCACTGGGCTATTATTCCTGTACACTTACAGATTTCTCAGTAGAAAAACTGCTTGAAATTTATTTGTCACCAAAGACGTTCGAACTTAACGAAGTTGTTGTATCAGCTAAATCGACATCGAATGATAGAAAAGCAAATTTGAAGCTATTCAAAAACCAGTTTCTCGGATCTGGTTATAACGGGCAAAATTGCATTATTTTAAATGAAGAAGATATAACATTTAAGTATAGCGCTTCGCGGGATACTTTAAAAGCGTTTGCTTCAAAACCAATTTCTATTGTAAATAATGCCTTAGGATATAAATTCAGTTATTTTCTGAATAAGTTTGAATATTGCTGGAAAAGCAAAACGTTTCTTTATGAAGGCAGCGCTTACTTCACCGAAGATATGGCTGCAGGATTGACCCAAAAAAACTTTTTTGAAAAGAGGAGAAAGAACGCCTACCTGGGATCAAGAAGCCATTTTTTCTCTTCACTTTGGACAAATTCCTTTAGATCAAATGGTTTCATTGTTAAAAATTCAATAGGAAAAATACTCGGTTATGATGAAATAGTGATTGTGATAGACGGTTTTAAAAAATATCTTTCCTACAAAGACAATCTGTATCTTTATTATTATTCAAAAGCCCCAAACAGTTCTATCCAACCTTTGAGAGATCAGATTTTCTTCGACAGTAATGGCTATTTCGATGGCTCAGGAGTAATTATCTCAGGTCAAATGGCACAACAACGCATAGGTGATCTCCTCCCATATGACTTCAGGCTGAAATAGAAACAAATTATTTACATTCCTCAATTACATTACCCAAAACAGTCCAATCGGTCCTGAAGAAGCACCGTGCAACGAAAAACCTGTCTATTCGACGCACTGAATGCAATGATTAATTTTCTATTGCGATGAAAAAGAAGTATATTCGTTGTAAAATATGCAACGAATGAAAGCTTTTATACACCAGCAGGATAACTGGCCGAATTTCACATGGCAAAATGATAAAATAATTAATCTGTTAAGTGAGGCGAGGAATTTACAGGGAAAACTCCTGGGGAAAATGGAATCCTTAGGTTTTGACCTAAGGAATGAAGCCTTACTCGATACGCTAACTCTTGATGTAGTAAAATCCTCTGAAATTGAAGGTGAATATTTAAACCCTGACGTGGTACGTTCATCCATTGCAAGAAGACTGGGGATGGAAATCGCAGGTTCTGTTGAATCGGATAGAAATATCGACGGTGTTGTTGAAATGATGCTTGATGCTACACAAAATTGCTTTGAACCACTGACAGCCGACAGACTTTTGAATTGGCATGCTGCACTATTTCCAACAGCCAGAAGCGGTATGTACAGAATAACCGTAGCTGACTGGAGAAAGGATACAACCGGTCCGATGCAGGTGGTGTCAGGAGCCATGGGGAAAGAAAAGATACATTTTCAGGCACCGGATTCTTCATTGGTCGAAAAGGAGATGAGGGTTTTTCTGGATTGGTTTAACCATAATTTAAAAACTGATTTAGTATTAAAAGCAGCGATTGCCCATTTATGGTTTGTCACAATACATCCTCTTGATGATGGGAATGGCAGGATAACAAGGGCTCTGACTGATATGCTGTTGGCTAAATCGGATAAAAGTAATCAGCGATTCTATAGTATGTCAGCTCAGATTCGGATAGAAAGGAAGGAATACTATGAAATACTGGAAAAGACTCAAAAAGGAAATCTTGACATAACTGAATGGATTAAATGGTTCTTAAACTGTTTGATAAATTCTTTAAAATCTACTGATACTGTATTGATCAGAGTTCATTTTAAGGCTGACTTTTGGACCAGGCATTCTAAAACTTTGATGAATGAAAGACAAAAGAAACTATTGAATATGGTTTTGGATGGATTTGATGGAAAGCTGACTTCATCAAAATGGGCTAAGATTGCAAAATGTTCAAAGGATACCTCAATTAGAGACATTAATGATTTGATAGACAAAGATATTCTGCAAAAGGAATCTGCGGGAGGAAGAAGTACGAATTATCTAATTGAAAATTAGTTATTTGTTAAAATTTTAAAGAAAATGTTTATTCCTGAAAGCTATCCCCGAACCGGTTTTCAGGTATTTTTCAAATTCAAATGCTAAATACTTATCAGTAAAAGCCAAATAAGTTTTAAGAATAACAGGAGTTCTGATTTTAGTGTAGTGAACCTTGTGGTGTTATGTTCTGTAATTCTCCTTTCGACATCAGTGGTACACCCAGTATAAAACGAGCCATCAGCACAAAGTAAAATATAAACATACCACATAACTTGAAATATTATAGTTAGTTTGCGAGACAACGTCTAAAGATATAAAATTCACTTGATTGTGTCAACGATATTTCCGCACCGAAGCATTTAACGATATTGAGTATTCAGGAAGGAAGAAGCGTAGGTGCAGGCCCGGAGAAGCTTTAGCGAGACGATTGTCTTAAAAAGGAAAGCCCTCCTTCGCTATACTTCGACAAGCTCAGTATATTTTCGGAGGGCGAGTGTGGAGCTGGCGGGAGTCGAACCACTGCTCTCTGTCGTAGAATTAATGAGGATTGTAGTTTTAATACTGTCAAAAGGTAACCGAATAGTTCACTGGGGAAAAGAGCTTCTCAGAAAAAAATGATTTCTTTCTTTAAAAAAGATGTAAAAATCACTTACCCATCTTACCCTAACTACTAACCTGTTAAAAATAAGCATAATGGTAGGGGTAAGATTCATTTTAAATAATTTGCCTGATCTTACCCTTACTTGAGAGCTGTCACTAATATTCATATATTAACATATCAATCCATTTCAACCTGTTAAGCAACAAAAAATCGAAGTGGAGGTTTTGTAAAGGTGCAAAAGCTGGACTAATTGATCAGATTTCGACGTTAGGGAACAATTAGAATACATAACTAAAAAACAACTACTTAACTTCTGTCAAGGATAGTCAATTTACTCCAGTCTTTATTGTCGGGAACACTAGTTTTTTCCCTAAGTGAATGTTTTGGAAGAGAGAAATTATGTTTTACAAAGATCATTTTTGCCAGGGAGCAAAAATGTATAAACAATCATTTCGCTTGGCTTTTGCGCACGAAATGGTAGTGACTAACACCACTTTTGTATTGGAAAAATTCTTAATCAATGTTTTTCCCCTTAAAAACATCTTAAAACAATCCTATAAAATCAGGTTGCAATATTGCACCATCAGCCTTGTTTATAGTAAAAAAGATAGGTGTTTCAAGCCCCTATGAATACGAGGTAGATGCCTCAGGATCATATGATAAGGATGCAAGATTTAACGGGAAAATAACCGAATAAGAATATACGCTTGCAAATTATAAATTTAGTTCTCCGCTGAGTAAGGTCCGCTACGTTTTTGGTAGTACCGGGCAGAAGCAGATCCGGGTCCGGGTAAAAGATAATAGTGGGGACTGGTCAATCCAGGCATCGGAATACATAGTTATAAATTGAGTTTTTTTTGGTCAATTTTATTGCAAAGAAAGAAACTTCATAAGCTCCATTTCTCAATCCTCTTCAATATTTCAGAGACTAACTTCATATTATTCTTATAGAAAGGGTTGGTTAATATCAAATTGTTAATTTTAACAACAGCTTCCTCTTTTGAGATTAAGTTAGCATTTATTAAACCATCAAATATCCATAGCATACCGTGGTATTCAATTGCCCTTGTATTTGCATAATTTCTCACAGCTTTATCACTACTTATTATCATAGCATCATGCTTTGATGCTAAAAATAGAACTGATTTATCATTTTCTGAAAGTGATCTTGGAAACTCTTCTTTAAGTAACTGAATCCTATCATCCTGAGTTAGGTTATGGACAAACAATTTACCTGTTGATTGATACGCCTTTAACAGTTCCTGCTGATCAGGGAAAAGTTCATAATAAACATCAAGTGAGGTATGAATTTCTAAAGGAAGACCAAAAAATTCGGACATGAGGCGCAGATCGATTAGATCAATGAAAATACAGGCATCTGTTATTGCAATTTTCATCCTACTGACATTGTTTTGGCTCTGAACTCTGCCAGTTTCATATTATCAAGCGAAGCAGCCTTACTTAAAGAGATAAGTTCTTCCGAAAGTGCTCTAAAGAGTAACTGATCAAAACGATTGGACTCTTCTTTGCCTTCATACTCATAAGGCTCAACAACTTTCCATCCCATTTGAACTATATACTTAAAATAATAACTCATATAGTAAGCTGAAATTATCCCTAGTTCCTTAAGTCTGTATATAATCGCTTGCAGTGAAATTCCATACTTCTTTTTTACTAATCCGAGTTCTTGGATCGAAATATTAGTTCTTTTCTCACCAAATTCCTTGATTACAGCCTCCTTTGGAAATAACATAGCACCTGCAAAATAATGACAATACTTCTCTGCCAATTTTTCAGTTACTTCCTTCAATGGCAGTAATAAATGTCCCAGCTCGTGGAATGCTGAGAATCTTATTCTATCACTCGATTTTAATTTTGCTTTATTTAAGACTATTACTGGGATTTTTCCATTTATCCAGGTTTGCAGCCCATCAAAATCGACACTGGCTTCGATCTGAATCATCTTAATGTTTTTATTCTCAAGCAGTTCTAGTACATTTGGGATCGGATTATCGCAAAGATCCCAAACTTCTCGGACCTTTTTTGCGACCTGCTCAATATCTTCAATTGAGGTGATTGAAGAAATCATTTCAGGTTGCTCAAAAGATTTACTAAATCCCATAATTTCTTCAAGTTCGATATATCGTTCCAATACCTCTCGAGTTCTTTCAATTATAATATTCTGCTCCTTAGATGGGAGATTCTCAATCTTCCTGAAGCTTATTTCACCAAGCTCAACAAGGGTTTCGCGAGTAAAATAATCAGGTCTCACACTGAGTGCCTCACAGAGATAATTTAGCATATCACTATCAGGAATGACTTCCCCATTCTCATACTTATGAAGCGCTTGACGGGATACTCTGTTTTCCAATTTATCCGAAAGGTCTTGAAGTGAGAACCCGTTCATCATCCTGGCCGAATTAAGTCTTTCTGCAAATAATTGGTTCATAAAATTATTATTAGTATATTTATATTGGTAA
>CAIMVD010000350.1 GCA_903844815.1 uncultured Bacteroidota bacterium
AGCCCGGGGTTAGCGATGATGCTATGTATGTGGACTTTAGTCCCTCAACTACCTCCGTACTTAAGGCTGGGGTTAGGATAGGCTGATGATAAGGACTTCCGTCAGGTGCTAGTGTGATTGTTATAAGTAAGAATTGGAAAGCCCGGTTAGTGAGCCCAGTTACTAACCCCGGACTTCAGTCCGGGGTTAGCGATGATATTATGAATCAGGACTTTAGTCCATAATGCCAGATGAATTATTGAAAAGCAATACGTATTTAAATCAAAATAAAATGAAACTATCTTCAAATTCAGTTTTTCTGTTCCTGCTTTCTTTAAGCATATTATCCTGCCGCAACAATAGTCTGAAAACAGATGAAAAAGCTCTTGCCAGGGAGATCCTTAATGAGAACAAAGCGAGACCTGAAAGCAGTAATACTGATTCAAAATTTTCAAAAAGAGGAAAAGACGAACCAGTTACATTCCGGAAAAAGGAGATCAGGTCGGTTGATTCCCAAAACCCGCCTGTACGTATTGACATCCCCGGAACGGTTAATAATACCCGTAAATTCAAACTTTCAGATATTGCATCTTCT
This sequence comes from uncultured Bacteroidota bacterium, assembly GCA_903844815.1. Taxonomy (GTDB): domain Bacteria; phylum Bacteroidota; class Bacteroidia; order Bacteroidales; family VadinHA17; genus LD21. The sequence continues at coordinate 575 of CAIMVD010000350.1, forward strand.
ATCAGGTATGTGAAACTTCAGACACCACCCGACACACTCCTCCTTTATGACCATTTCTATTATCGCCCCGACCTCGATTCAAAAATCAGATCCGACGATGAACAGATAATTTTCGAGGGGCTGTTTGGATTAACACGCTTCAATATGCAGGGTGAATACCAGGAAACAATCTGGAAAAATGAAACCGGAATAAAGTTTGCAGGTTCGGTTGTTGGGTGGGGAGGCCAGGACTTTTTTGGAGTACCATTTCAATCTCCAGTATCGTTATCAAACGGGAACCTCTATTTTACTTTCGATGATAGACCTTCAGGAACTGGCCTGGTTATGAAATATAAGTCACCTGACAACAAAATCATTTCTTCACAATCGCGCACAGAGACAAAAGGGCCCGGAATTGTCCCAGGGGACACATTGTTTATTACATCCAACCAGTTATATCAAAGCTTTGATTTGATATTCGGCACCAGTCCTGATACATGGGCCGGAATTAATAACAAATGGAACGCAGGAACATCAGGTTCATTAATGGTCACATATGACAACAAAGGTGACACATTGTGCCAGTTTACAGATTATGACCGTATTGAAAACTTTAAGCATACAACCTACAGATCCCATGCTGTATTAACAGGCTTTTATTACAATGGGCTTCTTACAATAAAACAAGAGTATAACGATACCATTTTCAGATTGGTAACACCAAACCAATTACTGCCGGTTTATATAATTGACTTCGGAGTATTTAAGGTCAATTATATGGATGGTCTAAATCCCAATTTCGATTTATCAGGAAAATACATGCTAAACTCTCTCAATGAAACAAATGACTTCCTCTTACTCAGATATACTGAGAATAATGACTCCCCAAATAACAGGAAGAAAAATGCTGTAAAGTTTTATAATGCCTTGTTCAGTAAAAAGGAAGGCAAGTTATATCATCTGCCGGGAGGCACGGTTTCGCCCCAGGGGTTGGAAAATGACCTTGACGGTGGCATTTCATTCTGGCCTGAGTTTATAACACCACAAGGCGAAATGATGAAGCTTGTTTCGGGAAAAGTGATAAAGGATTACGTAAGCTCCACTGAATTTAAAAGTGCAAAAATAACTATTGAGAACCGGCAAAAGCAGATTTCAATGGCCTCAGGATTGAAACCTACTGATATGGTTGTAATTATCGTAAATTGATTGATGAGATGAACAATTATGGGCTAAAGCCCGGTTCCGGTGTGTCCTGTAACCCCGGGCTGAAGCCCGGGGTTAGCGATGATGCTATGTATGTGGACTTTAGTCCCTCAACTACCTCCGTACTTAAGGCTGGGGTTAGTATAGGCTGATGATAAGGACTTCAGAAAGGTGTTAGTGTGATTATTATGTGTAAGAATTGGAAAGACC
>CAIMVD010000351.1 GCA_903844815.1 uncultured Bacteroidota bacterium
GCTCGCTTGTGAATGCTTATGAAGAAGTCTATAGGAAAGCCGTATGCGGGAAAACCGCACGTACGGTTTGACGAGGGGGTAGGGAAAGTTTTATTAACTTTCCCACTCTACTCTACTGGTAAAGAAAAAATCATAGAACCACTACAGTTTTTTTAACCCGCTTTTTAATCTATCTTTGCAGTCCATTAATAAGTTACATTTGAAGACGTTCACTGATTTAGGTGTTTCCAATGCTTTTTTAAAAGCTCTTGAGGAAATAGACATAATTACCCCCACCGAAATACAAATTAAAGCCATCCCTTTTCTGATTGAAAAAGGAACCGATTTCATTGGCCAGGCACAGACAGGTACCGGAAAAACCGCTGCATTCGGATTGCCGATATTGCAGGGAATAAATCCGGATAAGCCGGTAATACAGGCCCTGATACTGTCACCAACCCGGGAGTTGGGACAGCAGATTGCGAAACAGCTGTTTAAATACATAAAATACCTCCCGAAAAAGATCTTTATCGAATCGGTTTACGGGGGACCAAATATTGAAGAACAGATCCGTTCATTAACCCGTCCCACCCATGTAGTTGTTGCAACACCCGGTCGTTTGGTCGACCTCCTGGAAAGAAAAGCAATTGATCTGTCATTTATCAGGACCCTTGTGCTTGATGAAGCAGATGAGATGCTGAGCATGGGTTTCAAGAAGGACCTCGATGCCATCCTGAAATGCACTGCTGGCAAACGGCACACCTGGCTGTTTTCAGCTACCATGCCCCTTGAGATAAAGAAAATTATCACCAGCTATATGTCGCCCACTTCAATGAAGGTTGAAGTAAACAGGAATGAAATTGTGAACAGGGACATTGAGCACAAATTTCTCGTCTGCACCCGAGAGGAGAAGCCTGTTGTTCTCCTTCAATTCCTGAGCACGCAGAGAACCGAAAGGGGACTCGTGTTCTGCAGGACCAAGGTTGAAGCTCAGACTGTTGCTAAAAGACTGCAGGCCAAGAAGATCAATGCTGATGCCCTGCATGGCGATATGCTTCAGATTGAACGCGACAAGGTGATGAGGGCATTCAAGAACGGAAAGCTTCAGATCCTCATCGCCACTGATCTTGCTGCCAGGGGAATTGATGTCAAGGAGCTGGCTTTTGTTGTTCATTATCAGCTTCCCGAGAAATCAGAATTCTACACCCACCGAAGCGGACGTACCGGACGTGCCGGACATAAGGGTTTTTCGCTCAGCATGGTCACTCCACGCGAGGTTGAGACACTGAAGAATATTCAAAAGGAACTTGGAATAGCAGTCAAAGAGATTAGTAAACAATAAAAAAGGTTCATGTCAGAACAAGCAAGCAATGACCCTCTTCACGGCAAGACTCTTGAATATATTGTCAGGTATCTTGTCGACCGTTTTGGCTGGCAAGAGCTGAGCCGGCGAATCAGGATAAATTGTTTTTCAAAGGATCCCAGTGTAAAATCGACCCTTACGTTTCTGCGGAAAACACCCTGGGCGAGGAAGAAGGTAGAGGACCTATATATTTCTGTGTTTGAAAAATAATCAGATCTTAAACCCGTTGTCAACTAAACGGATACGATGAAATACAAGATCCTGCTAAGAATTCCTGAGGAACATCAGATGGTTCATAACAAATCTGATGTCGCTCCAGGAAGCCTTTTCTCCCAGCTCAGCCTTAACAGGTCCCAGCGAAAAATCATCGCTTCCTTCAAACTGGCCCGATATAAGGTCAGTTAGTTCCTGTGATACAAATTTATTGATTGGAATTTCACCGGTCCCTACATAATGGGCAAGATGACCTTCGATAGTGGTTAAAGTCAGATTCCTCTCCTCTGCAATTTGTGAAACTGTTTTTCCCTCCTTAAAAAGATTATAGCTTGTAATCTTTGTATCGGCTTTAGCTATTTTTGGAATCATTTCCCCTTCAGGAGAATCGGCGGGTGCTTCAATTTTTTCTTTTTGGCAATAAGAAATAATAATATTCAAAAGCTCTTTACCGTATTTCTCTGATTTTTTCGTGCCCATGCCCTTTATCAATTTAAGAGCCTTGTGCGACTGAGGCATAGAATTGGCCAGAGTAACCATTGTTTTCTGGGGAAGTATCATGTAATGTGGAAGCGAGGTTTCCCTTGCTTTTAAATTGCGCCATTCCTTAATCTGACGTAGCAAACCAGAATGCTGAACAGTTCCTGATGTATCCTCAACTGTCTTTTCAGAATGAGATCGGAGAGCAGGTATATCAAGTGACGATTTGGCCCTGGCATCGAGATATTTACCTGTCTCAAAACCAGATTTGACAGCATTAAGACAGTCCAACTTTATGACGGCCTCTTTTCTTGTTCGTTCCAGAGCCTCTGAAAAAGATTTGCGGACTGTTTTATTATCCGTTTCCACCTTATAACCGGCCAGAATTGCTTTCATGGCAGCCTCAAGTTTAACAGAAAAGTATTCGCCCGCCTTTTTTACCCGTTCCTGCAGAAGAATGTTCGATTCAGCCTCAATTTCACCATTTAACAGTCCCTTTAACTGAAGGTGAAATTTTTCGGATACTTCAACCAGGTCAGCCTTTATGTTGATTAAGGTATTTTCGAGCATTTCCCTCGGATTTCCCAAAAGGCTTTCATGGTGCTCATTGACCACCTTCATACAATAATATAGTTTATGAGTCAGGGGAGCAAAATCGAAGAGTTCTGTCAGCAGCATCTGCTGGTAGGCTTTTTTCGACTCAGCCAGTAGCTTTTGATCGGGTTGTTTTTTTTCAGTTTCCCTGGTAAAGTCAGAAATTGAGCGATTGTCAATAATACTTCGCTGGTTGATCTGTGTACTAAGTACAAGTCCGTTTAAAGTCCGGCACCGGCTGAGAGCCACATACACCTGCCCGTGGGCAAAAGCATCGCGTGCATCAATGATAGCTTTTTCAAATGTTAGACCCTGACTCTTATGTATTGTTATTGCCCAGGCTAACTTTAGTGGGTATTGGGTAAATGTTCCGATAACTGTTTCCTGAATCTCTTTACTCTCGTCATCAATGGTATATTTCATGTTTTGCCATTCCACCATCTCCACCCTGATGCGGAAATCGTCATCAGGACATTTAACTACGATTACATCCTTATCAAAAGATTCCACCTTTCCAATTTTCCCGTTAAAGAAAAGCTTTTCGCGCGACAGGTCATTCTTTACAAACATAACCTGAGCACCTTTTTTAAGAATCAGCTCACTTGCATTGGGGTATGAGAACTCCGGGAAATCATCCTTAATGGTAGCGCTGAATGAATGAGTACTGCCGGGAAGCTTCTCAAGCTTTGAATCATTTAACGTCTGGGCCTGATAATTGTGAGTTGTAAGAGTGATGTATCCGCCGTCAGAATCGGGATCAAAATCAGGAATAAATCTTTTGTTCAGTTCTTTAAGTACTTCAGAGTCCACATTGTTGTCGCGGACCTTATTTAGCAGGTCAATAAAAACCTGATCATTCTGCCGGTAAATGTGTTTCAACTCAATAGTTACGTAATCGGTACTGCCAAGTGCCCGGCTTCCGAAGAAAAAAGCCGAATCATAATACTTCTTCAGGATTTCCCAGTCTTCGTCTTTAACAACCGGAGCAAGCTGCTGAAGATCGCCAATCATCAGTAACTGGACCCCGCCAAATGGCAGGTGGCGAAGCTTGTATCGCCTCAGTACGCCATCGATTGCATCGAGTGTATCTGCTCTTACCATGCTTATCTCATCAATTATTAGCAGGTCGAGGCTTTTTATTATATTGATCTTATCACGGCTCATTTTGTACCCTGCCGTATCTTTTTGTTCAGGCTGGTTATCAGGATTGGTTTCTGAAAAGTAAAATGACGGAACGAATGGATGAAAAGGCAGTTGGAAAAATGAATGTATTGTTACACCTCCGGCATTTATTGCGGCTACACCTGTTGGGGCCACAACAATCATCCGTTTTGGGGAAGATTTTTTCAGGTCATGCAGGAACGTAGTTTTGCCAGTACCGGCTTTCCCGGTAAGAAAGATGTTGCGATTTGTATATTTAACAAAATCAAAAGCTAACTGCAGTTCCTGATTTGTGACAGTTTCAATATTCTGTTCCATGATTTACAATAAAGAATAAAAATATTAAAACAGTCCGATCTGAGACTATGATAACGGTAAAATAAAATCAATTGTATTCAACTTTTTCAAATTTGAATACAATGAGATACACTTAAACTAACCGTTGCAATTCTGCTTCGTTTATGGGTATATTATCAATCCCAATCCCCGCTGCCCGATTTACACGCTTTTAATGCGAGTTTTAACCTTTCTATTCTTTCTTTCAGCTATTGTTCCGGGCTTTCCCATTCAGGTTTAAAAACTTACTTTTCTGCTATTACAAGCATTTCAAAATCCCCTGTTGTTAGGTTATCGTTCCTGCTGAATGCTCCAAGTTTTGCTCCGTAAATATCGATTGTCTTAAAGTTCAGCGATTTCAACAGCCAGGTTATTTCGGCAGGAATATAGTATCTTTCATTACATTCAAGATCAATCATATTTCCTGAATCATCCCGTATGGATGTTATGTTATGATCGCGAAATGTCATTAAATCAAAGGCATTATCATTATAAGCCGCGTTACCCTCCTGCTTTTCCATGGCAAGAAAATCTTTCACAGAGTGAAAAAGGGGGAATAAGCCATTTAAGGTTGTAAAAATCAGTACGCCGTTTTTTTTCAGTGCCTTTGCCGCATTCTGAAGAATCTGATAATTCATTTCATCTGTTTCCATGAGGGGGAAAGCTCCTTCACAAATCATTATAGCCAGATCATAATCCTCTGAAAATGGCAATTCCCTTGCATCATGCTGTCTGAAATCAATCTTCAGATTCTGTTCCAAAGCTTTTTCATTTGCCCGTTTTAATAAGGAGTCTGATAAATCGATACCAGTTACTTTATACCCTCTTCTTGTCAGTTCAATCGAGTGCCTGCCAGTTCCGCAGCCAATATCCAGAATGCGGGTTTGCTTATCATAAGCAATCTCCTTCTCTATAAAATCGCATTCCCCACTGGTGCCTTGTGCAAAACTCTCATTGTCATAATTCAACCCGTAATTTTCAAATAATTTTTCGTACCATTTTTGCATAATTTGTCATATTAGTGGATTATACAGATAAGATTAAATTAGATTTGTCATTGTAAGTTGTATGCAAGTATCTCTTTGCTGCCGGACTGCCTACGTCCCCCAGGAAATCCCTGTATATTGCTTTTATTTCCGGGTTTTCATGACTATAGCGGTTTGAGGCTTGAACATCAGCGGCATTCAGGGCACTAATACGCTTTTCTATTTTGCTGCTGCCCGCCGGTTGCCCCGCCCCGCCAACGCATCCTCCTTTACATGCCATGACCTCAATAAAATCGTATTTACATCTGCCATCAATAACCTGATCGAGAAGCATTTTTGCATTTCTCATTTCGTAACACACTGCTACATTCAGAGAAGTTGAACCTATTGTGACCGATGCTTCCTTTAATCCGGTCAGACCTTGTATCTTCTGCAGATCCAGCAAGTTGGACGGCGGGTTACTACCTGTGATATTGAAATGGGCAGTTCTGAGAGCAGCTCTCATCACCCCGCCGGTATTGCCAAATATTATACCACCGCCTGATGCTGTGCTCATCAATGTGTCGAAACTGCCGCTGTGAGATGCAATATTGATATTCCGTTTTTTCAAAAGTGCAGCTAACTCACTGGTAGTTATTGCAATGTCTGTACACAACATGCTTCCTGTTACGAGCTCTTCGCGGGTAATCTCATATTTCTTAGCCGAACATGGGGTAATTGCTACATGGATAATATTAGAAGGATCTAATCCCATCTTTGTGGCAAAATAACTTTTTACCAAAGAACCTTGCATTGAGATGGGGCTTCTCACTGTCTATCGCATCCAGAACATCCTGCCAATGATATTTTAAAGTTAATGCGCCTTCTTCGCAACTGGCAATACATGCTCCGCAATGAATACACACATGATTGGAAGGGCTGGCTTTGTAGGTCCCAAATACTTTTTGTTTTTCCATGCAAACCTCAGTACAATCACCGCACTCCTCACATTTCCCTGGCCAACGTACTATTGCCGGGTTAGTGTTTTGAACCGGCAAAAAATCTAATCCCAGTGACCTGCCATAACCTTCCTCGCATGAACTTAACCAATATGTACCAACAATTAAAGATGTATTGTAGATGCAAGCCTTCTTAATGAATTTTCGTCTGCTGATGCTGTTCATGATGGTAAAGATTTGTTAAATTTAGTCGATGCAAATACATCCATATTCAGGATATTAGTAACATTACCAGTCTTTTATGGAGACTGAAAACAGTAATATCATTATTAAAGCATCAGATAAAAACGCTGGTCTCTCCTTGCTGTAATTCTTCCGTTTTGTAAGTGTCAATCAAATAAATCGGTCAGAAAATTTCTTTTTCTTCCATAACTGTTTCCGTGAGAATGGTGCCGGTCAGATTCATGAGATCTGTTATGGTGTTCATTGTTTTCAGGTGAATACTGGCCTGACAGGTTTTCAGAATTAAATGTTCGCTCAATTATTTTCTCCAGTTCTCCCCTGTCTAACCATACTCCCCTGCAAGAAGGGCAATAATCAATTTCAATTCCCTGCTTTTCTGACATCAGTAAGTCAATGTTACAAATCGGACATTTCATAATTTTGATTTTTAAAGGTTTATATTATACAATTGGAATCTTAACAGAAAATGGTTCAGAACAGCCCTATTTTCAACCCTGTTGAAAAGGTGAATCCTTTCAGATCCGTTTCAGAAATATTCCTGAATGTTACATCACTCACAAATCTGTAACCGGCTGAAAGATTAAGTTTTACATATTTATGAAGATTGATCTCAACAGCCACTCCCGGCTCAAGATAAGCATACCAGGAATCATCAGAAGGAATAACGACATGATCGTTTTCATAGGAATCTTTCAGATCAAGTTCAATTTCGCCGGCGCCAATTTCAAGAGGAAAATTCAAATGAACCGCGCCTTCCGGCTTTATTGAATACTCTGCTTTTAGCCCAAACCACTGGCCATGAAGATATAGCTGATCCGACACTTCAGCCGGAGTATTTTCAGTAACAGTGAACTTGTATAATAAATTTACTGACAAATTATTATTGAATATCAGTCCGGCACCAATTCCCGGAATAACTGCTGTTGCCCCGCCAAATTTGCCAAACTGGCAGGAGGGATTAATAAAATAACCCATATGTGGTTTCAGATTTCCGAATACAGTCTTCGCGTTATCCTTCGTTTGGGCTGTGGTATTTAGTACAACCATAAACAATATAATTGATAATCTTATTTTCATTTTTTCATTTTTTTGAGTCTCGGGTTATGCATTAAAATCATCGCATCTGACTGACTATTACACATCAGTTCAGAAGATCGCTGAAAAAACGCAATACCTGAAAACAGTGAAACTTATTTATTACAGAGAATAGCCTTAAATATAATTATGTCAACCCGACTGAATTATTCAGTCAGCTGATAAAAAATACTATAAAGTTCAGACGATCTCAGGCGGTTGCCATATTGATCCAAAAAATTCCTTTGGAGACGAATTCAGTATACAGAAGAACCTTACAGAATTCCGATGGAAATAAGAGTAACCTGACTTGAATGATCCCGGCCAATTATCATCATCGGTGCAAATCACCAAATTCTGCTGATGCGTTGTTTCGACATCATTAACAAGTACATGGGTCAAAAGTATATGCTGATTGCTGTTGAATTTCAATAAAGATCTCTCCCCATTTATAAAAAATAAAGTGATGAGGACAATTAATAAATTTAATACAGTTCTTTTACATTTGCCCATAATTACCTGCAAAAATATAGAAAGATTTATTGCTTGTCCCTGTTTAATCATTTTTTAACAATTTTTTAACAGTTGTTAAAACTGATTCTGCCACACACAATCAGCTAAACTAATTTAAAGATAAATAAATTAGGTTAGTTAGCATATACTAACTATATTTGTGCCATGTATAATCTGGTCGAAATAGTATCAAAATTATCAATCCTGTTTGGACAATCTGAAGAAGGTGCTAAAGAACAGTTCCATCTGCTAAGCCTTACTCATACTCAGATGCATTATCTTGAAACTATTTATTTGCTTCATAATCCAAATATTACAGAACTCGCAAAGAGCCTTAAACTGACAAAGCCGACTGTGAAGGTAGCTGTAGATAAATTTATCGAAAGGGATTTTTTGTACAAAGTACAATCTGATGAAGACAGACGCAGTGCACATTTGCATTTGACTGAGAAGGGAAAATTGATAAACCAGATGCATGATTATTACCATAAACGAATTGCAGAATCCTTTAGCAGAAAGCTTAATAGGGAAGAACTGGACACTCTTGTAGAATTATTAAACAAGGTTTTATCAGAATAATATTCCAGGCAAAATATCGTTAGTATATACAAATTAAATATCTTTTATTATATGAACACATCATCACAAAAGGAGATTAATACAGGCATTAGCCATAAAGTGGCGGCAGAAAAGCTTAAAAAAGAAGGCTATAACGAATTACCTTCCTCGAAGCCTAAAAATGTATTCAATATCGCGATTGGTGTGGTAAAAGAACCTATGTTCCTGCTACTGGTAGCTTGCGGAACCCTCTACCTCATACTTGGCGATATTCAGGAAGGATTAATGCTTATTAGTTTTGTATTTGTGGTAATGGGAATAGAGTTTTATCAGGAGAAAAAAACTGAAAAAGCCCTGGATGCATTAAAAGACCTTGCCAGCCCGAGGGCACTTGTTATCCGCGAAGGAGAAACAATTAGAATTCCCGGAAAAGAAGTTGTGACAGGTGATATTGTGGTTTTGCAGGAAGGAGACAGGGTTCCTGCAGATGCTATTGTTCTTGAAAATAACAATTTGCTGGCAGATGAGTCTCTTTTAACCGGGGAGTCTGTACCTGTAAGAAAAAGAGAATGGACTGAAGGAGATAATAGCTTTATTCCGGGAGGCGATGAAATACCTGTAGTCTTTTCGGGATCAATGATTGTTCAGGGAAACGGTTTGGTAAGGGTTATTGCCACAGCAACAAATACCGAAATCGGCAAAATAGGCAAAGCACTCGATTCAGTTAAAGAAGAACCTACCCAGCTTAAAAGGGAAATGGGTACTTTGGTGAAACGCCTGGCAATTATTGGCATCTTACTGTGTTGCCTGGTAATTGCCATTTATACAATCACAAGGGGCGATTTATTAAAAGGTTTTCTGGCAGGAATTACTCTGGCAATGGCTATGCTGCCCGAGGAATTTCCAGTAGTCTTAACCATTTTCCTCGCTCTGGGAGCATGGCGGATGTCGAAGAAATCAGTATTAACCCGGAAACCTGCAGCAATCGAAACACTTGGTTCTGCTACAGTATTGTGCACTGATAAAACAGGCACTCTTACTCAGAATAAAATGACTGTAGCACAACTCTTTAATGGAACTGATTTTTTAAACGTAGTACCAGGAGACGCTTTCCCTGAAACTTTTCACGAAATTATTGAATTTGGAATCTTGTCGAGCCAGGTTAATCCTTTTGACCCTATGGAAAAGGCTATTATTAATATCGGTGACAAATTTCTTCAAAATTCAGAACATATTCACTCTGACTGGATAATGGAAAAAGAATACCCATTATCAAAGGATCTGTTAGCCATGTCAAGGGTTTTTTCAAATGCAGGTACAAAAGAAAAGGTAATTGCCGTAAAAGGAGCCCCGGAAGCAATCTTTGACCTTTGCCATCTGAACGGGCAAACAATATCCGGATATGAAAAAGCAGTAGCCGGAATGGCCTCAAAAGGATTAAGAGTTTTAGGGGTAGCAAGGGCTAAATTAAGCTCCCCGGAACTACCATCCTTTCAGCACGATTTTGATCTCGAATTTGTGGGGTTGATAGGATTGTCGGACCCAATCCGCAAGAATGTACCTGATGCTGTAAGGGAATGCTATAAAGCCGGGATCAGGGTAATTATGATTACCGGCGATTACTCTGTAACAGCCACCAATATCGGAAAAGAAATAGGAATCAAAAATCCGGAACTCTGCATCACAGGTTCCGAATTAAAAGATATGACTGAGGATGAACTATGTGAACGCATCAGACTCGTGAATATTTTTGCACGTGTCATCCCGGAGCAGAAGCTTAAAATTGTGAATGCCCTTAAAAAGAATAATGAAATAGTTGCTATGACCGGTGATGGTATCAATGATGCACCGGCTCTGAAAGCATCGAATATAGGAATTGCAATGGGTGAAAAAGGGACCGATGTAGCAAGGGAGGCTTCTTCCCTTGTATTAATGGACGATAATTTTGCATCCATTGTTGGTGCTGTGAAAATGGGACGAAAAATATTTGACAACCTCCAAAAGGCGTTAGGTTATATTTTTGCTATCCATGTTCCCATAGCCGGATTGTCATTGATACCAGTATTATTCTCCGACCTGCCACTAATCCTGTGGCCTGTTCACATTGTTTTTCTCGAATTAATAATTGATCCTGCCTGTTCCATGATTTTTGAAGCGGAGAAAGAGGAAAAAAATGTAATGTCCAGACCACCGAAAGATATCAAAGAACCATTCTTCGGTTCAGGAAAAATATTTTTTAGCTGTATGCAAGGCATTGGCATCTTAGCTATTTGTTTGCTTGTATATTTTATCGGACTCAAAACAGGGTATTCCGAAAAAAGTGTCAGAACACTTACGTTTGTTACATTAATAATCTCAAATATTGCTGCAATACTCTCAAACCGCTCCTGGTCAGCCAATTTTTTTAAAATTCTTATTACCCCAAACAAGGCGGTCAAGTGGATTATCGGCGGGGCTATTATTTTCCTGATCCTGATTCTTAACATTCAATTTCTTCTGGACTTGTTCCAGTTTGAAAGAATTGGGTACCTTGAATTTATTGTATGCACGGTGGCAGGTTTTTCAAGCATTATATGGTTCGAAATCTATAAACAAATGAGGAAAACCTGAAGCTGCAATCCAGTATTCTAAGTAATCAAATAATTAACAATAGTTTAACTTTTTCTTCAACGTGAATTTTTAAAATATACACGACTTTTGCTATTATGAAACAAGGAAAGCTCATCATACTAAAAATATTTTTGTTAATAGTTCTGCTTTTCTTTCCGGGAATCAACGCACATACTAATCAGGATACACATCCGGCTTATATTGAAATTTCACACGATACTCACAATCCCGATAGTAAGTTAACCCAGGATAATGATTTATCCGATGAAGACCAGATTGTCCGTAACAACAATTCAAGTTTAACAGAACAATTTGAATGTAAGGAATATAAATCAATTCCCCTGCCTCTTCTGAATATTCTCTCCTCTTCTGTCTGGCAACCGCCAAAAGTATTCTAAAAAAAGCCTTAAGCACATTAATTAATTCAGCAGGAGTCTTTCTCCTGTCATGAAGATTTTAATGCTTTCCTAATTTTTTATTAATCATTTTCCATTAATATAAGCTTATATGGGTTTTGAAGAATTTTTTGAAACCAGAGACAAACACTCTGGTAATTACAGGGAAGAGAGATACCCTGCTAACAATAAGCACGATGAATATTCGCGCCACTCCTCTAATGAAGAAGGCGAACAGTTTAACTGGTTGATTATTCTGGAGAAAATCAAGAATAATAAAAAGCTCAGAATATTTGCCTTATTGGCCGGTGTGCTGGTTTTAACTATACTAATTGTCTTAATAGTTGTTCTGATGCCATTGATTATAAGGCTTATTAATATTATAAGTCAGTCTGGTTTACAGGGCATTCTGAACGAGATTACTGGTTTTTTTGATAAAATCATGAAAGGCACTGCAAATTGATTCCTGATAAATAAACGCGATGAGGTATTTTCTCATTTTAAAAAACTAAACATTATGACATCAAATTATCTGAAAATAATTCTTACTGTAATATTCTGTACTGCTTCAGCGACTACTGCTTACTGTCAGCTTAATGAATGGCGAGGACCCGACAGGAGTGGAATTTATAATGAAACGGGATTGCTGAAAAAGTGGCCTGCAGGCGGCCCTGCTTTATTATGGGAAGCTGAAAAAATGGGTGATGGTTATTCTTCACCAACTGTAACTGATGATGCAGTATATGTAACCGGAAGAAGAGACAGTTCCGATGTTCTTACCGCTCTTTCACCAGACGGAAAAAAGAAATGGGAAACTGTGTACGGCAAAGCCTGGATGACAAACCATACCGGGTCAAGATGTACTCCCACATTCTATAATGGAAATATATTTCTTATCAGCGGAAGCGGGGATATTGTCTGTGTTGGATCAGATGGGAAGATAAAATGGTCGAAAAACCATTACAGCTTATATGAAAGCGCACCAATCAAATTCGGAATATCCGAATCTCCGCTTGTAGTCGATAATATGGTTATTGCGTCGCCGGGAGGGAAAAAAGCTTCGCTGGTTGCTTTCAACATTAATAATGGCAATGTCGTCTGGGAAACAGAACCACTTAACCAGGAACCTCAATATGTTAATCCTAAACTTATTGAGCATGCAGGCAAAAAAATAGTAGTTACTGTGATGGGAAAGGATATAGTTGCAGTAAATATAAAAGACGGGAAAATCCTCTGGAAAGTTAATTATGCTGCTATTAATGGGGCCACTGGTGATGTGAGGATGAATCATGCTATAACTCCTCTTTACAGGGATGGGTATATTCTGATTGCAAACGGATATAAGTGGGTAGCACTCAAACTAAAACTTTCCGCAGACGGAAATTCAGTGGACGTAGCCTGGGAAAACAGAAATTTTGATCCCCAGCTTGGCGGTGTTGTCCTGCTTGGAAATAATCTGTATGGCACAAATCATACCTCCAATCCATCTGACTCATGGGTATGCGTCGACTGGATTACGGGCAAAACCCTATGGACTAAAAAATGGTACGCCAGAGGATCTGTAGTTTCTGCCGATGATATGCTTTACCTTTTTGAAGAGAAATCAGGTCATGTAGCCCTTGTAAAACCTGACACTTCAAAACTTGACATAGTGAGTGAATTTCAGATAACAAAAGGAGAAGGCCCCTTCTGGGCACACCCGGTAATAAATAATGGAAGACTTTATATCAGGCATGGTGATGCATTAATGGTATTCAATATAAGATAAGCAGCCATGATAATTCCTAAAAAGACTTCTCCCTTGGTCTTAATAAAAGAATTACCTCCTATGAAGGTGGCGACTTACAGAATTGTGAGTTCAACTCCCGAAATTGATGCTGCGAATTATATGATGGAATTGATCCAACGGAAAAAATTGAATTTTGATAAATTAAGAAAGTTTGGCGTTGACATTCCGGTAACTGAAACTTATCAAAGCAAAGGATTCCGTGGTTATGAATACTTGATTTGCCTTCCGGATAATATTAAAAATGTGGCCGGAGCAATACTCAAGTATATCCCAAAACGTAATTATGCGGTTTTGAGAATTGAAATTCCGGAGGAAAATCCATTTTATGCCATTTCAAAAGGCTGGTTAGATTTAATTGACTGGATAGAGACCAGTGGATATGAACAGGCCCAACAAGACCCTAACAGGTATATGCTTGAGGAACAGGTAGAAATAGATGGTGCAACTTATATGGATCTTTATTATCCTGTAAGTTTTTATGATAATGCAAATTGATTCCAAAGTAAAATTCTGAAAATAACATTTCACTATAAAAGATATAATATGAGCCACTTAGAAAATTTCGACCATCCATTAAAAAAACAGAACAAAGTATTTTTTGTCCATCTTGTTAAAATAGCAATGGCAGATGGAATTATCTGGCAGGCAGAACTTGAATTTTTACACAGGATGGGCAGAAAACTTGGGTTTACCGAACCGGAGATTAAAACCTTAATTGATAATGCTGCCCGTCAGGACTATGACCCTCCTTACGAGTTATCAAAACGTTTTGAACAGCTTTATGATATTGTAAGCATGACATTGGCTGATGGTATTATTGATGACCAGGAAATGCGTCTTGCAAGCGGTTTTGCCGAAAAATCAGGTTTTAAAGAAAGTGAAATCCCGGCATTATTGATTATGATAATGCGTGGAATCAAAGAAGGCAGGGATGAAGAAGATCTTTTTGAAGTCTATAAAAAAACCAGAAAATCCTTATAATGTCGATCTGGAAGTAAGCAAATGCCAACAGGACAACCGGATTCCGTGTTGTAGATTTAGTGTTGATCAACCCGAAATCTACAATCCGAAATCCGAAATCAAAATAAATGCATCATAATAAGTATAGGCTGATACAATCAATATATTTTTCGCTCCTTATTTAATGTTTCAATTTCTGACAACACACGTCTGATGGGATACAATGAAACGTTTTCTGCTGAATACTTTTCATTATAGGCAAACGGATTATCGAGATCATGGATTAATAAAATCAGAAATATCATTGAAGTTCATTAAGCTTCCTGGCAACTTTCTGGGCTGTCAGGGCTAATTCTGTGGCAAGGAAGCAATGCTCCTGGGTCATTGCTGTTTCGGTACGATTTACAACATCACTCACAAGCTGCTCACCATATGGCAGATACACATTGGAGCAGTCGTAATACGTGGTCTCTTTGTGATTAGCAAGGAACAAATGATTATCCCCTTTGCGACCTGCAATATCGATGTATTTACGCATTTCAATGTACCCTTCGGTTCCAAGTATAAACACTCTGCCATCACCCCAGGTTGCAAGGCCATCGGGGGTGAACCAGTCGATCCGGATATAACCTGAAGCATGAGCGCTTCGAACGCTCATCTCGCCAAAATCCTGAAAACCGGGATAAGCAGGTAGGTTGAAGTTGCCTGTCTGGGAGAAGTTAACTTCCGCCTGCTTTGAACCCGTATAGAAGAGGAACTGATCACATTGGTGCGAGCCTATATCGCATAATATTCCCCCTGCCTTATTCGGATCGAAGAACCAGTCGGGACGGGTTTTGGGCGACATCCTGTGAGGACCCAGACCAATGGTCTGAACAACCTTCCCGATTGCACCAGACCGGATAAGCTCATCAGCTTTGACTGCAGCAGGTGAACCAAGCCTTTCGCTATACATTATTGAATAGATCCGATTTGTCTCCTTCTGTACTTTTTTAACCTTTTTGAACTGTTCAAAAGTTATGATGCCAGGCTTATCCGTCACGTAATCCTTGCCCGACTGCATGACCCTGATTCCAAGCGCCGCCCTGTCGACAGGGATGCCGGCGCTGGCAATAAGCTTTATGGAATTGTCCTCCAGTATCTCCTGCTCGCTTCGGGCGATTTTAACATCTGGATAGGTTTTTGTGAATCCTTTCAGAAGCTCCGGTTCTTTTGCATAAACCATCACAAGTTCCCCGCCACCGACTATAATTGAATTTACTATACCGAAAATATGATTATGGTTGATACCTATTACCGAAAACCTGATTGATTCCTTCGGACGGTTGACTGTTTTCGGCACAACAATTATCTCCTTCGGACGAGAGGCATCATAGATTCCCCTGCCGAAAAGATCTGCCGGAAACATTGAAGCGGCTGCCAACCCCGTAGCAGATGCAAATGTGTCTTTTATGAAATTACGTCTTTTGATTTGCATTTTCCCTAATTTTAGAATGAAAGTAGTAAAAATCACAATTAAATACACCTGATTTGGTGTGATTTCTGTTTCTGATTGACAGACAAACCCCTTTAGCTAACTGTGGAATGTGCGAATTCTATGATTACAAGGGAAGAAGGTCTATATGGACCGAAGAGAGACTAACAGACTTCTATAAAAGTGCCCGAATGATTCAGGTTGTATGGCACAGGTAAGGATCAGTTTAAATGCTCCTTTCATTTGGTTTACAGCTTCCCTGCCCAAAGTAATCAGCGAGAATACCTGTTGTTAAAGGCGAAAACCCTGATCCCGTGTTATCAGGCAACAATATATGGAATTGTAAAATAAAATGCGGAGCCTTTTCCTTCTTCGCTTTCAACCCTTATTTCTCCGCCAAGCATTTCTACATAATATTTAGCTATGTATAAACCCAAACCACTTCCTTCGAAATCTCTGTCATTTGATTCGCTGCCCTGCCTGAAGCTCTTAAATATCAATTCCTTCTGATTCTCCGGAATGCCCACTCCTGTATCTTTTACAAAAAATTCAAGATATTCACCCTTTTTCTCATATCCGAACTCAATTGAACCACTATTAGTAAACTTAATTGCATTTTTAACAAGGCTGGTAAGTATTCCATTGATCTTTCCATTATCCGTTTTAATGACTGCTCCCTTTGATGTCAAACAGTTTTTAAATAAGAATTGCAACCCTTTGAGTTCAACTTCCGGCTTGAAGAACTTATAAATGGATTCAACTTTCTCATTTATATTCAATTCTATAATATGAACTTTAGAAAGTCCCGTTTCAATTTTCGAAACATCAACAATATTATTTATGGTATCAAGCATCCGGGCTCCGCTAATCTGAATGTTTTCAATAAAGTATTGTTGCTCTTCACTGGACAGGTTTGGTTCTTTCAATAGTTCGGTAAAGCCAAGAATACCGTTCATGGGGGTTCGTATCTCATGACTCATGTTGGTAAGAAAGGCTGATTTTAAGCGGTCGCTTTCTTCGGCTTTTTCTTTAGCTTTGATTAATTCTTCGGCTCGTTTTTCCTTTTCTACATTTTGAAATGCGAGTTCCTTATTGGCAATGATTAATTCTTCTGCCCGTTTTTCCTTTTCTTCATTTTGAAACGCGAGTTCCTTATTGGCAATGATTAATTCTTCGGCCCGTTTTTCCTTTTCTACATTTTGAAATGCGAGTTCCTTATTGGCAATGATTAATTCTTCAGCCCGTTTTTCCTTCTCCTCATTCGCAATGATTAACTCAGCGACCCGCTTTTCCTTCTCTATGTTTTGAGACGCAAGTTCTTTGCCGGCAATGAGTAATCTTTTTTTTGACTCATTGAGTTCGGTAATATCAACCAGGGTAAGAAGACATTCTTTCCCGTTCTCAAAAGCGATACCTGATATCAGAGTGTGCCGTGTTGAATTGCTGCTATCCAAAATAGTTATCTCACACGATTCTTTTACTTTGTTTGTAAATACCTTCCCGAAAAACTCATTGAAGACAGGTTTTGTGTCGTTTGAAACAAAGAAACCAAAACGGCTTCCTAATAATTTCAACCTATCTATACCAATCATTTGGGACCCTACCAGATTTAACTTAGAGATTTCACCCTCTTGTGAAAGCACAAGAAATCCAACAGGCGCAAAGTCATATAATGAATTATATTCT
The DNA here is from genome assembly GCA_903844815.1 of uncultured Bacteroidota bacterium. GTDB lineage: Bacteria > Bacteroidota > Bacteroidia > Bacteroidales > VadinHA17 > LD21. The sequence goes on from CAIMVD010000351.1 coordinate 17,353, forward strand.
TTGTACAGTTTAAGTGTTTCACTTATTTCAGAATGTGCCCTGTTCAATTCCTGGTTTTGCATTTCCAGTTCAACCTGATGAACTTCTAGTTCATGAAGGAGTTTTTGAATATCAATTTCCGAAAGGGAACTGTTTTTTGATGGAGTATTTTTAATCTCCGCTTCAGCCTTCCTGCGAAGATTATGGTCGTTAGACCTGTTCCATATTTTCATTACTCTTAATTACTTATGGTTTGACGGATTTTTTTGGAGAAACCTTAAAATTCTTTACGAAAACAATGAATAGAATTAACGCAAAGATAGATATTCCACAGCCTAATAAAAATCCGTTATTTCACAAAAAACGTGTTTAATCACGTGGCTGAAGATGAAATTGTTAGAATCAATTGTTTCGTATTTTGACATTTAATTTATGGAAATTTAACATGGGGGGGGGGCAAACCTGAGCCAAAAACACCATCAACAACGACTGATTCCCCTGTCATGAAGGAAGCATCATCGCCTTTTTTAGTATGTTTAATAGTCAGAGCATAATCACCATTGCCAAGTTCCCTTAGAAGATATGCATCCGGGGTCAGTACCTCACTCTCCCGGATTTCTTTTCCATTTATTGTAATCCTTGCGGGTTTAAAGCACAATCTCAGGTATTCAACACCATTATCGGCTGCAGCTGTGTACTTTACCTGTTTTTCAGTATATTGAATGTCCCTCAGGATACCTTCCGAATACAGAATATGGTTTTCATGTGGCGGGGCCCATTCAGGCAGAGCCGAAAAAGCATGATAGAACATCCTGGGACATTCTCCATAACAATCGGACCACCAGCTTGAGATCCCTTTGCTTAACGGACTTTCAAATGCCATTCCCGTGGAATCGCTGCAATAGGTAACCCAGTTCAGGGAACGGAATGCCTTTTCCCTGTATGATTCATCGCCCGAAACGGCATACCATCTTGCACATTCGGCTGCATAACGTGCCGTCTGATAATCCATTTTAAAATTAAAGGTATCCTGCTCACCAACAATATTTGCTCCCCACATTGTTGATGGTTCTCCCGGTGCAGTCCGGAATACAAAATTATCCTCAGTCCATTTGATAAGCTTAGGGATATCTGATTTCCAGTTCGGATCGAGTTCAGGGTAATCAAAAAGGCACAAGACCATATTGCTTGCGCTCAGGTTGCTTTTATAGGTATTACTCTTTATATCGGTATCGGAATGTCCGTCGGTCCAGTATCCGGTTTTCATGGGGTAATTCAGAATAAAATCACGGGCTTTATCACGGGCATCCTTATAAGCCTGCACATTGCCGGTATTTGCCTTTATTAAATTATCCAGGAGCATATAGCAACCTGTCCAGTTTGCTCCGTAGGGAGCTGTGACCCTGCCGTCATCCAGGACTATTCTGTATGGCCAAACAGATTCTTTTGCATTTCCGGTCCTGGCATTTTTTGCCAGAGCATCCGCAACATTAAGAGCAGCAGACAGATATTTCTTTTCACCCGTGTAAAGATACATCCTGAAGTAAGTCAGGCCCATTTCCCCGGCATGATCAACCTGAATCTCATTCAAAACAAACCGGCCGGCACTCGTAAATCCACGGAATAATGTATCACCACCATTTGTTGTTGTATAGGGGAAGCCGGGCCATGCATAATCAGCCGGACTGGTACCATGTTCAAGGGTGTAATCAACAAAATCCCGGACAATTTTCATTACAGAAGAGTCTCCTGTATAAGCGTAGTATAGTCGCGCATTTTCGAACCAGTTCGGGATTTTTTCGCCAATATCGTTCATCCAGGTGTCAGGATCCAGGACACCCTTATTATCTTTGAATGCACAATAAAAGTAATACTGGGGATATGCTGACCGGGGAGCCGGCCCCGGACTATTTGGAACCTTGGTCTTAATAAAGTCCCAGCGCTTGCGAAGAAACTGATCATACGCTTTGGACTGAGGTGTAATCCAGGATAGGAGTTTTCGCTCATTATCCAGGAGTACTTTATGATTATTAAAGGTCATTCCCTTCAATGTATCCTGCGGGTGATTTGTTTGTGCAATCAGAAGAGCTGAGAAGCAGAAACAAATTAGTAAAAACTTAAGTCTGGACATCTTTTCAATTTAGCCTGATTAATTCACAATCTTAAAATTAGGCATAAATATTTACTTTTTTGCCCTTGAATAAACTAACTGTGGATTATGAGCTGTTTTTGGGGGAGAGTTTTTCCGGGAAATCCTAATCAACACAACCATTGAGATTGATGAGTGATGCCGATAGTGTTATGATTATAGAAAAGTTGAGGAAAAAAACATTTTACTATAGAAATCTCTCAAATACGTTTGCCATAAGTTCCTGCTCTGTTCCTGGAAGTTGATACTTATTGGCAACACTCCTCCAATTTACGACAGATTTTTTAATGTTCTCAATTTTCTTCAACGCATCCGTATTTGTTAAACGGAAATAGTCTGCCACTGCCAATGCGAGGTCTAAATCCAGAGAGTTATCATCGAGAGAGATATTGAGTGATAATCCGGCACCGTCCTCATTTGGATTAATATCAAAAGCCGGAGATAGTATCCATCCTTTATCTGTTAATATAAAACCATGGTTCCGTAAATGATCATCGGTGTTTGAAACAAAAATATTGTAGACAATCCGTTGCCATAATTCCCTCAGATTACTTTCAACATTTGCACCATTTCTTGTTAAAAAATCGACAATTTCAAGATAGCTGACTCCGTCCCGGAAATTGTTTCCATCAACATAACCTAACATGGTCATTGCTGAAGCATAATGAATTCTCTCACCTGTATTAGTCCTGTCAAATCTTTTGGTAAGGAAAGTATAATATTTACTTGAAAACTTTTGGATTTTTGAGACTGCCACGTTAAGACCTGCATTCCTTGCAAGTTCATTAGTAACCATTTCCCATCCGCCAATATCTTTAATATCAGATTTACTTGGAAACTTGGCTATCCAAAGATTTTTTTTATCGTCCACGACACTCGCTTTGGGCCTTGCTCCTCCAAGAGAAGAACCCGGATTGATCAATATATTCAACCAATTCAGGTACTCAGGATCCTCATCAGCATTATCATCTTCAAGTCTTAGACTGATTTGTTCCAATTCTTTTATTGAAGTCCAGGGTGGTGAGGCAAGTATTTCATTGTCATTAAGAAATGGACCATCAGGATCTTCCCTGAACCGTATTGCACCCATACGGTGACAATCGGATACTCCAAGCAGGTAATCGGATTCTCTCAATGTCTTTTCAGGCCGCTTCTCTGATCTTGCCGTTGCGGCTTCCAGTCTTTTCATCAGTATGCGGCCCCACCTGTCCGGAGAAGAATCAAGAAAAACTCCAAAGTTCTGTTTCTCTTCTTTTGCGAATTGCGATCCGGAATATAATTGCAATTCCGGATCAAGTATCTGAGAATAACGGGATTTGAGCCAATTTTCAGCGTAACCAAAGGAAAATATTTCTTTACCCCTTGTAAATTCAGCCTTCAGCATACCCATTAATACCGGCTCTTTCATACCGGTCCAGTGAGCATAGACAATAATATCCTTAATATTACTTCTTGCTTCCATCTGTTTTCTTTAATATTCTCACCGTTGATCCCTTGACAGCTATTTTTGAAACCTGCGGATTACTCTGTAATGAAGCATTTTTAAAAATCCTCGGTGCCCGTTCCCTGATTATTAGTTTGGCATCCTGTAGTCTTCTGCCTAATTTATCATCATTAGCAACCTCCATGAAATCATTCTCAAGTCCAAGAACTGAAAGCACTTTAACATATGCCCCGATTGTAACATTAGGACTCCCTTTTTCAATAGAGACTAAAGTTGGTCTACTTATGTTTGCCCTCTCAGCTACCTGTTCTGCGCTAAATTTCCTTCGTAGTCTTGCAAGCTTGATATTCTCTCCAAGAACTGTAATAGGTTTCTGTGCTCTGGGTAATAATATGCTATTTCTTGTTTTCATAACATTAACTATATTTTACAAAAATACTTCATTTTGTAAAATTTATTTAACATTATCAAATATTTTTTGACTTACATGGTATATTTATGGTTAGCAGTGACCTTTCAAATATCTACCTTTCGTGTGGTATTTAATTGAATTGTATCCTCATCCCCCACTTTCTCATTCTCCCATTCACTTAGTCTTCCTTCGCGAAAATATCCCTTTTAGTCTCCCCCATATGTTTTGCGTGTGCGAAGAGTCACTCTGATCTCCTATGAGTGATGCGTACGGCTGAAGCCCCGCTACGTTTTCAAAAACTATTTTAGTTATTCCCGACAATGGCAGAAATAATATAATGCCAGGTATACCCCAGATAAGTCCGCCAAGAATCAGTACAAGAATGGTAAAGAATGGACTGATGTTTACACTGCCTCCGACCACATATGGTTCTATAAAATAATGATCAATAAGGTTGACAAGTAATACTATCAGAACGACCCATAACGACTGGTTAAGAGATCCCTCGATAAGAGAAATAAAAAGAGGAACCAATCCTCCTATTAAAGCTCCAACGTATGGTATTACGGTCATAATAGCTACTATAAAAGAAAGTACAACAGCATTTTTCAGACCGATAATTAAAAACCCGATAAGAAAAAGTACACCCATGATTAATGCTGCTACAAGTCTTCCCCAAAGGTATTTCTGAGCTACTCCGCTGATTTTGTCTATCATTTCCATTGCCCTGGCTCTCTTTTCTGCCTTGTAAAGGTTCACTACAAAATTTTCATATTTGTCTCTTTGCATTAAAAACAGAAAAATAAATACAAGCACCAGAAATAAGCTTCCGACAAAGGCAATTGTCCCTCTCACCATTTCCATTAGAAATTTCCCTGCATTCCCAAAAGCATCTGAAGCATGAACCTTTAGCTGTTGTGAACTAACTCCCAGGCTGTCATTAATCCATGTCTGTATATCAAGCTTTATTTCCTCGTACCGTAAAATAATAAGAGGTAACTCTTTTCCTATATTTTCGACCTGGGCATAAAAAAGTACTACAACACTTGAAAATGCAGCTACTATTATGAGAACGGAAACTAATGACGAAATTACTCTTGACGCACCGTAACTTTCAATTTTATTCGAGAGAGGTGTCATTAGCATTGCCAATAAACCGGAAAAGCAGATCAGAATGAAAAACTGTCTGCCAAAATATAATATTAAGGTAAGTAATATTGCAAAAAACAATATCCTGTTAATTCGCTCGAGTCCGGGATGTGGTAACATCTATTATAGCTTATATTAAAATTTGGAACTGATCATCTTAAAACATAAACCAACAAGTTAGCATAAATAGTTTACATATATAGAGAGATCCCTGAAAAATGCTGATCTCGTTTTTCAATGTTTTATTTATTATGAAACCCACATGATTGAGTACAAGCACAAACAAGTATGAAAATAATTTTCAACCGAGCGAAGCGAGCTCGACGAAGTCAATCATGTGCTGTTAACTACTTATAATTTCAGGGTAGTTAGCCGTCCATCCAGTAATACAAGGTATTTGCCTTTCATCTCTTTTGATAAAAAGCTGATATTAATTAAAGTCCTCCACTTTGGGATTGCAATGGATATGGTCTCAAGAACTTTTTCAATGCTCTTTTCAGTTAGTCCACATCTTTCCACTCCAAAGTAATTAACCAAAACATTACGGGTTAAGTGTTTCTTCTTACCATTTAAGGGCAAAGCAATTTCTTCAGCTTGTTCTTTTAATACAATTGAGGAATTAACCAAATCGTAACAAGGAGATAATCTAATCTGATTATCATCGGAAATAATGGAAAAGTTTTTAAGATGCGAATCTTCATTGCCGATTAAATAATTAAAGATGACCAGCTTAAACAATTTTACTTTCTCTATAGCAGGGAAGGTGCAATAATCATCGATCAACTTAACGACCTTTTCCATGCTATAATCATATTTCGTATCTCTGGTTAAACCAGCCAATTGAGCAAAATCTTCAACAGGAACTTTATCATTCTGTCCCTTCCTGTCAAAACGTTTTATGAAATAAGTTAATGTATTATCCTTTGACCATAATAAACCATGAATAGGAATTTCCAAACCGATCCAGCTAGCCAACTTCATTGTAAGGTCTTCATTCTCGGGCAACTGAGTATAAATTTGATGTTGAGGCTTAAGTATATATCTACCGCCTTTATCTGCAAGATTGAATTTTGCACCCTTGATACTTAGTACAGCACTTAACTTAGGCTGGACTCCCTGAATTGACATTTTTGCTGCACGGTTGAAAGCCTCTTTCCGTTGTTCTTCAGCCGTATATTCAAGGTCTTTTAGTGTCCTCAGACCAGTGCTTAAGAGTTTAAGGCCTGCTTCGCTGTAACGGCTTTCACCACAGGGCGTATATGTTATTGGGCATAGGTTCATTCTACAATTTCTTTTACAGTAACGACTCCAACCATGTCATCCCCAACTGCAATTAATTGTGAGAAATGATCGTTCCTGTCGATTTTCTTAATTTTCAATAATCCGTCCAATTGCATCCCTTCTGGTAGTAATCCATCGAAGAATGGTGGAAATGTATCGAACCTGAATAACTTAACATTTCTGGGCATCGTCCTTGAGACTTCAAGACCTTCATACCCGCCAAGGTATTCAAAAAGATAGTCTTTCCCTTGTTGCAATTCAGTCAAAGTTCCTGCCTCAACTCCTTTTACATAGATCTTAGCCCTTCTCATTTTTCATGTTTCGTAAATTATCCATTAGCGGACTTGATAATTCTATTTTGATGTTCAATACACTAAGTACCTTTCGTAAGGTATTCAATTGAATAGTTTCCTTTCCCTTCTCAATATCGTAAATCACAGTTTTACCCACACCTGACATTTCTGCTAATCTGTCACGACTTAATTTGGCTGCTTTTCGATGCATCCTGATTACATCTGCTAATTCCTGAGACCGTATCATATTTTACTGTTATAGCGGCAAATATAGTCAGTTATATCTAAACAAACAAGCATTTGCACTATATTTACTGCCATGGCAGTAATATAAAGTTTAATGATATAGCATATTTTTTGTTTTGCCGGGCATTTTGGGTAAAACATGTAATATTTAACCGATCAGGACTCTCTGTTTTCAATTTGCCGCAATGCTTCCTCAGCTGTGCTTACAGGTATTTTGCATGTCCTGTCAACACACACATAGATAGTCGTTTTGCCCGGCACAAGTTTATTCCTGAGCAACGACAATGTCCCCTCGTCGCGGCCACCAAGAAATATTACATCAGGAAGATAACTATTATCGATTGTATTTCTGATACTATCCCAATCCCCACCAACAATAGCTACTTCATATAATGGATGAATAAAATGAATTCCAAGTTTTCCCCAGTTTGAGTAGTAAAATATATTTCCTGACATATCCTTCTGAACTACATTAAGCATTTCACGGGCTTTAAGAATATAGTATTCATTATCAAAGTATTTACCCAACATATAAAGATTCATTGCCATTTCGGAATTTGATGATGGGATAACATTATCAGCTATCTCCATTTTTCTGGCTATCAGGTTGGAATGATCATCGGAAGTATAATAAAACATTCCGGAGGAGTTGTCGAAAAAATGCAGGAGGGCATAATCTGTCAGTTCTTTTGCCCTGTATAGCCAACTCTCGTCGAATGTTGCCTGGTAAAGGCCAATGAATGCAGAAGCAGTGAAAACATAATCGTCGAGCATGCCCGGGATAGATGATTTGCCGTTTTTGTAGTTACGGGTAATCTCATTTTTCTGACTTAAGGCATTTTTAGTAAGGAAATCTGCATTTTTGAGAGCTGCATCAAGGAATTCTTTCTTTCCGAATGCCCTGTAAGCATCGACATATCCTTGCAGCATGAGGGCATTCCACGATGTAAGTATTTTATCATCAAGACCTGGCTTGACTCTTTCATTGCGGACTTTCATCAGGGCTTTCCTGGCTGAATCTGTCCTGGTCTGAAGTTCTCCGGCATCGATATTATATTTTTGACGAACCTCATTATCTGTAAGTTTCCTGTGGAGTATATTTTTTTCATCCTCCCAGTTACCATTTTCAGTCATATTATAGTAATCTATAAACAGCGACGCCTCATTTCCCAGAACGGATTCAATCTCTTTTTTCGTCCAGACATAATATTTCCCCTCCTCTCCATCGCTGTCAGCATCGAGTGATGAATAAAAACCTCCTTCTGGTGAAGTCAGTTCAGCTTCAATAAATTCAAGGGTTTCATAAACCACCCTTCTGTATTCCGGATTTTTGGTCAGTTGCCATGCATGCGAGTAGAGACTGACGAGCTGTGCATTATCGTACAGCATCTTTTCAAAGTGCGGAACATGCCAGTTCTCATCTGTCGAATAACGTGAAAATCCTCCCCCTATATGGTCGTAAATACCTCCCGATGACATATTATCCAAAGTTGAAACTACAGCTTCAAGGGCATCCTTATCATTACTCACAGAATAATAATGAAGCAAATATTCCCAGGCCGAAGGCATCGGAAATTTAGGTGCACTGTTGATTCCTCCTTTCTTAAAATCGATATATGGTTTAAGCCCATCGAAAATCCCGGCAAGGCTGTTTTTCTCAAGGATTATTGGTTCGGTATTGAGTATAATTTTATCCGATGATATTATTCCCTTTGTTATATCCTCAGCCTGACTGATAAGCACAGAGGGATTATCCCGTTTAATATCAATGAAATAATTAAGAACTATTAACCATTTCTCTTTGGGGAAATAGGTTCCGGCATAGAAAGGTTTGCCATCGGGCAATGCAAGTACATTAAGCGGCCATCCTCCGGTGCCGGTAATTAAGTAAGCGGCATTCATATATATCTGATCGATGTCGGGACGCTCTTCCCTGTCGACCTTTATTGAAACAAAATGTTCGTTCATAATTTGTGCCACCGTATTGTCTTCATAACTCTCATGTTCCATTACATGACACCAGTGACAGGCGGCATATCCTACACTTATTACAAGCATCTTATTCTCATCCCCGGCTTTTTTCAGGGCTTCATCACCCCAGGGATACCAGTTTACAGGATTATGTGCATGCTGCAGCAAATAGGGACTGCTTTCATGGATAAGTTTATTTGGGTGTTTATTCATAAAGGAAGAATACATTAAAGATTGATTAACCAGGTAATGTTGCCACAAAATGCCTTCAACCCAAATTTATGAAATTTAACCGGATAAGACAGAGATTGCAAAAAACACATAAGTACCTTTTCATTTTCATTTGGATTTTTCTTCAAATGAATTTTTACATACCTGTCAATCGAAATAGGATTCCACATACTTTTAAATATTAGAATAATTGATACCCCGATTTCATTGGTTATCACAATTTGTGATTCCCAATACAAGTTTAAATAATTAAGTATTAAGTTAACGCAGCGAGCGTTTGACTTCAAATATACAATTCATAGAGATAAAAGACAAATATCTTACAAGCACGAGATACAGGATTACCATCTTTTTGGGTAGTTCAATTTTTGATATAAAACCCTATTTCAGTATTAATGGACATATTTTACTTACATGTCCAAAAATATTAGAATATTGAACATTCGTTATTGGCAACTTTTCATTCTTCCGGATCTTCTTCAAAACCATTAAATGGTATGTCATCGTCGGGGTCTTTGTCGAAGGAGCCGGTATTCTTAAATAAGGTCCCTTACAATCTGAGAGTATTCAACATATTCAAAACCAAAGATATCAAGTGAATGCTGCTGGACCATCAGGTCGCGTGCTGTTTCGCAGAATATTGTAAAATTTACCAACCTTCTCGCAAATAATATTCATTTATATGCACCTTACCTGTAAAATATCTATATTTATGAAATAATATTTATTCTTATGCAATAAGATAAAGATATATGCCTGATAAATCTATAGGAAGCAGTTGGTTAAAACAAAACTACCAGCTGTCATATTTTAAATTATCTCATGAATCTTACCTTGGTTCAAGATCGAAAGCTGAAGTAATTCAAGGTGGTACAATTGCAGAAACTTTTCAAATGAATTATGCTCTTAAGAAAGACAATCCTGTAAGTCATTTTGAGTTTGCTCTGAAATACGATGATGTTCAAATGAATTTTTTTCAGGCAGTTCTGAAATCTATTCCTGTAAAGGAAATAGTTGAATTTATAAAATCTCAGCCAAACTTTAAATATTCCAGAAAGATTGGATTTTGGTATGAATTCTTAATAAAAGAACGTCTTCCTATTGAGGATCGGCCAGCAATTAACTATGTGGATTTAATAGACTCTAAACGGTATTTTACAGGAATAAATATTAAAAACAGCAGGTGGCGAATTAATAATAATTTACTGGGTGAAGTTGGCTTTTGTCCTACTATTAAGAGAACGGAGGCTATCTTAAAAATACTTGCGCTTGATTTTTCTGAAACTCTAAATGAAATTTCAAAGAACTATTCACCAGAAACTTTAAAAAGGGCAAATAACTATTTATATAGAAAGGAAACACGTTCCTCTTACCAAATCGAAAAAGAGGAACCCTCGCCTGAACGTGTCGAAAGATTTGTTAGTTTATTGAGTAACGCCGGGAAGAAAGATGTTGAAGAACTATTTAGTGAGGAATCTCTTGTATTATTGCAGAATCAAATTGTTGATACACGCTTTGCAGCAACAAGCTTTCGTGATTTTCAGAATTATATTGGTCAAACAACATGGAATTACGATGAGATCATTCATTATGTTTGTCCTCCACCGGAAATTCTTTCAGATTTAATGAAAGAACTTTCAAATAGTGCCATTAAAATGGAAGGCGTAAATCCAATAGTCAGAGCGACGGCTATTGCCTTTGGATTTGTTTTTATTCACCCATTTGAAGATGGAAATGGAAGAATTCACAGATTTTTAATTCATGATTTTTTATCGAGGGATAATTTCTTACCCTCTGGAATGATAATTCCGGTTTCTGCACATATGGTAAATAATATGAAAGAATATGATGACGCCCTGGAAGCTTATTCTAAGCCACTTATGTATATCATCAGATACACAAAAAATGAAGAACAGGAATTATTGGTATTAAGTACACCTGAAGTTGAGGGATATTATCGGTTTCCAGATTTAACCGCCCAAACTGAATATCTTTGTAAAGTAATTGAAACCGCTGTATCTCATGATCTTCCTAATGAATTAAATTTCCTGCAAAACTATGATGAGGCTAAGGGGTTAATGAAGCAGAGGGTGGATATGCCTGATAAACTTATTGATTTATTTATCCGATTTACTCATCAGAATAACGGAATTTTCCCAAAGAGGAGAAGAACTGTTTTCCAGATTTTAAAGGATGATGAAATAGAAGCACTTCAATCTATTTTTCAGGATATTTTTACAAGCGAAAAATAGTTAAAGCATATACTTCACTGTTTATATTTAAAATTATGCAATAATTGCTAGAAGTATGTATAAATATGCATTGATATTCATTTTTATGCAAAATATATTACCCTTAACATTTTGGAATGGAGATCATCATTCCTTAAAATAATAAATCCCAGTGGGTCTGACTGAACCAGATCGTAAAGTTCTAAAAAAAGCACCGCCATCATGATGATTAATGGCGGTGCTAAATAGTTGTTTGGTCGGGGTGAGAACCATCTTACTATTTACACTCTTTTTACAATAAACTGACACATACTGTACACTGATATTTGAATATCAGTAAGTTATCCCTTTACATTCTTGGAATGGCTTTACATTTTAGGAATATAAGGATACCAATTTTTGCATAATTGTGTCGGTTTTTTGTGTCGGATGTAATTTTTAGTGAAAAAAATCAAACTAATCACACATATCTCTATATATAGAATAAACCATAATGTATATAATATGAAAACAAAAATAGTAATACATGAAAACAGGGTGAAGATTTACTTCAGGGAGGGTAAGCATTTTATACGATATAATACAGGAATTCCTGTATATGGAAAATCTCAATTCTACAGAAATGATCCGCAGAATCTTTTCAATCCAATAACAACCGAGCATATTGAGTTCAATAAAAAGATTAAACTCATTCAGGATCTAATAGAAGAGATAATTGATGAAAGCCTTGGAAAACTAAATATAATCCTGACCAATGAATTCATAAGAAGGCGAATTAACAAAACTCATAATGAGAAGGTTTTTACGAAAAAATACCTTCTTGAATATTATCAAGAAGAACTATATACCCATCTATTTATCGGGAAATGATACTTTCCCTTTCATTTGATCCTACAACCTATTCTATTTAATATATAAAGCAAGTTTTACTTTTGAAACATTGTTAGAAGAAAAAATAATCTTGAATTATGAATAACATTTCGCTTAAACAGGATGAGATAGTCAACACCGTGACTAAAATACTCAATAGAATAATTGCAGAGAATTCTGGATCGCTTTACCAATTCGAATTTAAAGTAAGACCCGGTTACGGATATGACAAATTCTATCTAAACCATACTGATGGATCCTATGATATGTCATTACAGTCTCTTATACATTACATAATTGCTGAGGAAGGGATTTATAAGCAAATCCTCAACGAAGATCAATTTGCCAAATGCATGAAAGTAATAAAAGAAGAACCGGAAGCTATTTATTCTCCTTCAGGTGATTCGGTTGAAGATCTTGAAATACAGGATTTGCTGGATGCAATTTATGATAAATCGATAGCATTCACTGGGAGAACGCTGATTGCAATGGGCCTCGATGTATACTCAGATTTTGAAGATTACCTTAATGATTGTGATTATCAGAGATCACATAAATGATTAGAAGGAATAAAATAAGGATTATGGATCTATTTTTGATCTTGACTATCTGATTTATAAGGATGCTTTTAGAAATTATATTTCGCACTTATTTTAGAATTGTAGATGCCTTCTGCAAATGTTATTCCAAAATTATTTAAAAAAAAGTACTCTCTATATTTACGAGCTATTAAGAAAAAGATTATTGACATCAATGCTAAGATAAATGTCAAGGAAAATCCAAATCCTTTGGAAAGTAAAGAGATTGTTGTGGCAAAAATAAGAAGGAACATCAGTCTCAAAGTGACGTAATATACACTGAAGTTAATTTCGTTATTCTCAGTCAAATATAATACAACGATATCCCTCTCCATTATAAGATTTCCTGATGAGACATATCCTTCCTTTAGACTATTGAATGCTTTTGAGCTCATTGAATGAATTAATCGGAATTGGTTAATTCGGAAGCCATTTTTTTGTATATCTGAAAAATCCGGTCTGAGCATATTGATATAGTATTATTATAGGACAAAGATAATACGATCTGCTTGATTTAGTGCATGTTTCGACCTGCAATGTTGATTTGAATAAAACAAAAAGAACAGATGCAGAAAAAAAAGTAAAGAAAATTCCCATTTTTTCAAACTTCTTGAAATTTCCGCCCTACATGTAAAATAATTTAAAACTATTTAACATGAGAGAAAGAGTAAATTTCAAGAGTCAAGGTTTTGGTAACATTGAGATATGGGACGACCTGATCAAGAATTTTCAGATAATTGAGGAATCGATTGAATGGAATAGACTTCATAAAAGTTTGTTTCAGAAGAGGGTGTTTCACTGGACAACCAAAAAGTGTTTTCCTAATTATTCTTACAAGTGTAACCATTTTGAGATCTGGTACAAGATTAATCAGGATGGTGGTCTTAGAATTACAGACATAAAATTCTAAAACCGGAATGGAGGGTATTAATCCTCCAAAGATATCAGCAGAAAATTTCTATGTGAGTTTTTGGTACAAATAAATTGATCCTTTTTAATCTCCAGTAGACACATATTCATAGTTTGAGCTACTAAAATTTTTTGAGCGCATTTCCATTGTCTGAATCAATTTTTTTTAGGTCTGAAAAATAAGATCTTAGCATATTATGATAGAATCTAGGCGCAAAGATTGTGCTATTCCCCTCATATAGTGTTAGTTTCAGTCAGAATGTTGATCCCAACATAACAAAAAATGTTTAATATTTAATAATGGATTTATCCATTTACCTTAATAAATGACGGATCCCTCTTCAATTTTATCGAGTGGTTAAACTGAAATGAAAATTTTAGCCATTTTTTTGAAATTTTGGCTAGGAGGTCCTTAGATAATCGTCCTCCAAATAATATCGAGAGGATTTTTGGTTGTAAAAATACTTGATCCTCCCTTTATTTCGTCACCAAAAAAAAGTTCGATTTTTTACATGCTTGTTTTTCTGATGTACTTTTTCATACTATGTTCATTATTAACTATATTTGGTAATACTTTAAAATAAATCTATTTGCCAACATTAGTCTGCAATCTCCTGATAGGTTTTCATTAATTGTTGATGTTCTTACCTATGCAAATAGCCTTCAGAAGTTAAATGTAGTTTTTCGATTCAGATATATTATAGATTATACCCGTATGTTTATATATAATACCCCAAATACTATTAAGGATGCTCGACTATTTTATAGAAAATAACTATTTTCTATAAAAAACGCAGTAAACAGAAAATCCCGGATTTCTCCAGGACTTGTCTCTCTGTTTGGCGATGTGATATCAGGGCAACTGCGGGCAATTAGTTAAAGCACTGTCCGTGTTAGGGTTAGATCGGAATTTTTTAATCCTGATAGAAGAGCAGAAATTGTCCTGTCATGATAACATTGTCTAGGTGAAGTTGTAATGAGAGACATGAAGATTATTTGTCATGTAATATTAAAGGTTTAATTAGTTTTGTTCTGCCGGATTTAGAATTTAATTACATTTATAAATGTTATTAGGATTTGCAATACATTGAGAAGATTAAAATTTATAGATAATATTTCAGGACTGCAACTTTTCCAGTTGATGCGGCCTTTAACTTTTCTTATTGTTAGCATAGTTTTCACAAAGACGCTTACAGTTGAACAGGTTGGTCAGTTTGAGATGTTCATGTTCATAGGAGGAGCTTTGACCTTTTTCTGGGTAACAGGTATAATTCAGTCGCTTCTGACGCTTTATAATAAAAACAGAACCTACCATAAATCGGGAGATAATGGCACTGCAAAGTCCCCGGAGATTTTCAATGCATTTATTTTATTGTGTTTCTTCAGTATGTTCATGTTTGTAATGGGACATTTACTAAAAAACCATTTTTCGGTTTTTCACAATACCGGGAATGTTCCATATCTAAATCTCTTATTATTATATGTACTACTTAGTGTCTGTCTCTAAAGTCATGTTTTTTTAAACTTTCACATCGTTTTTTTGGTTGTCCATCATTGATAGTTTGAAAAAGGTTTCAAAAATGCATTTTCATTGCTGTAAGCACGTGACAACCCTGTTAATAACTGCCAAA